>CAZPJJ010000185.1:0-7963 GCA_964586535.1 uncultured Acidobacteriota bacterium
CGGAGTGCTGCTCCAAGCGATCGAGCGGCTGACGGCGCGAAGCCGTGCCGCGGGAGGGCGCGATGTCCAACGGTGAGGTGAAGAGCTGGGTGTCGGAACGGCTCTTCGACCTCGTTCCGATCGAGATCGCGGTCATCGACCGCGACTTTCGGATCGTGCAGGCGAACGAACGCTTCCGCCACGCCTACGGCGACGCGGTCGGCAAGCGCTGCTATGAGGTCTATAAGAAGGTCAAGTTTCCGTGTACGCGCTGCGCTCCGGCGCAGTGCTTCCAGGATGGCCACGTTCGCGTCAGCGAAGAGAAGGGCATTGTCCGCGAAGGCGAGCAGACTTGGTACGTCGTGCACGCCGTACCCCTGCGTGGCGATGACGGGGGGATCCAGTTCGTGCTCGAGATGAGCATGGACGTGACGGAACTCAAGAATCTCCAGAAGGAGAAGATCGAAGCCGAGCGGCTCGCCGCCGTCGGTCAGACGGTCGCGGGCCTCGCTCACGGCATCAAGAACATCATCATGGGCCTCGAGGGCGGGATGTACATCGTCCAATCGGGGCTCGCGCGCAACGATCCGGAGCGACTGAGGCACGGTTGGTCCATCCTCCAGCAGGACATCGCGCGCATCTCGGCTTTCGCGAAGGAGTTCCTCGACTTCGCGCGCGGCCGCACGCCGCAGGTGACGATCGCGGATCCGAATCGGATCGCCGCCGATGTCGTGGAGCTCTATCTCGAACTCGGCAGGCTCGTCGGCGTCGAGATCGAGACTCGCCTCGCGCCCGAGCTTCGTCCCGCCGCACTCGACGTCAATGCGATTCACACCTGCCTCGCGAACCTCGTCTCGAATGCAATCGACGCCTGCGAGATGAGCGATCAAGAGGGCCCGCGGCGCGTCGTCGTCACGACGCTGGAGGAGGGCGGAAAGCTGGTCTTCGAAGTCGAGGACAATGGTTGCGGCATGGACTACGACGTGCAACGCAAGGTGTTTTCGAGCTTCTTCTCGACCAAGGCCTCGGGGAAAGGGACGGGCCTCGGGCTGCTCACGACGCGCAAGGTCGTGCAGGAACACGGTGGGACGGTCTCCTTCGAGTCGCACGAAGGGCGCGGCTCGAAGTTTCGCATCGAACTCTACCGGGACCGGCTTCCGGCAGTGACGGATTCGAATGGACGAGGCGCCGAGACGAAAGGCGCAGAAGCGGAGGCATGACATGGTCAGCTCAACGGAAAAGACGGTGCTCGTGGTCGAGGACGAGCCGGATGTTCGCTACTTTCTGCAGACCGTGCTGGAGGATGCCGGGTTCAAGGTGATCACGGCGGAGGACGGCGAGAAGGCCTGGGAGACGATCGCCGCGAAGAAGCCTGATTTCATCACCCTCGATCTCATCCTTCCGCGGCGCTCCGGACGGCGTCTGCTCCGCGATCTGAAAGCCGACAGCGCGCTCGCGAAGATCCCGGTGCTCTTGATCACTGCGCACGCGAAGGACGGCCTCGGCTCCGAGGGGCCGGAAGACGTGCTCAACAACTTCATCCTCGAAGGCCCCGGGCGGCTGCTCGAGAAGCCGGTGAAGCCAGCGGACCTCGTGCGCTGCGTCTCGGAGACGTTGGGCGTTTCGATCTCGGAAGAGAACGAAGAGAAGCTGGGGATGCGCCGCGAAGCGCAGCGGTTGGTTGCGAACGCGGATCCGGACGCGCTCCGCCGCGCGCTCGAGGCTCTCCGGCACTGATTCGCGGGACAGGAAGGTCACTACGATGAATGCCAGCGCGAGTGCAGCGAAGAAGATCCTCATCGTCGACGATGAGCCGAGTGTCGTCGCCTATCTCGAGACCCTTCTCGGAGACGCGGGCTACGAGACCATCACCGCCGTGGACGGCAGCGAAGGATTGAAGGCAGCGCGACGCGAGCGTCCCGACGTGATCACGCTCGACATCAACATGCCGAAGACCTCGGGTCTGCGCATGTTCCGCGAACTGCGCGAGGATCCGGAGCTCGCGGACATCAAGGTCGTCGTGGTCACGGCGGTGACAGGCTATGCCGATGACCCCGCGGAGTTCCACAAGTTCATGGCGACGCGGCCTCATCTGCGTCAGCCGGAGGGATTCGTCGCGAAGCCGATCGAGGCTCCCGCGTTTCTCGCCCTCATGGCCGGACTCGCGTAGTCCGACGATCCTTGGGAAGCCGCGCCGGAGACTCGAGCCGGCGCGGCCTTCTCGTGAACCGAGCGATCGCCGGGAGGGCGCCGGCAGGATACTCGTGGCATCGTGGCGTCACGGGAGAACGGCTCTTGCCCGCGTACGTTTGCCTGGTCCGCGGCATCAACGTCGGCGGCCATCACAAAGCGCCGATGTCGGCGTGGCGCAAGAGCCTCGAAGGGCTCGGCTTTCATGGCGTGCGCACGTACGTGCAGAGCGGGAACGCCGTCTTCGCGGGGAGCGCCACGGAGGCTTCGGTCGCAAAGAGCGTGCGCGCCGCGATGGAGCGCGACTTTGGCTTCTCGCCAGCGGTGATGGTGCTCTCGCGGAAGCGTTTCGCGGCGATCGTCGCGGCCTGCCCGTTTCGCAAGCAAGCAGAGGCCGCACCGACCGCGGTGCATGTCTTCTTTCTCGATGGCGCACTTCCGGAGGAGACGATCGGCGGACTCGCCGCGGCGCCGCGCGCGTCTGAGCGCCTCGAAGCGACGCGCGACGCGGTCTATCTGTACACCCCCGATGGCTTCGGCAGGTCCAAGTTCGCGGAACTCGTCGTGCGCAAGCTCGGGAAGCACGCCACGGCGCGGAACTGGAACACCGTGATTGCCCTGAGCGAGCTACTGGCGGGCGCTTCCGAGTCTTCGTGAAAGCCCGTCCGCGACGGCGTTCGGTCGCGCGGTAAAGAAAGCTAGTCGAAAGACTTTCGCGGTTATTTCCGCCGTGCACGCTTGAAGTTCGCGCGCGTCTCCCACTACGCTGCAACTCCCCGCCTGCACGAGGTGACGCGATGTCCTCGCACTCGCTCCCTCTCGAGATCGAGCGGCTTCTCGAGCGTGTCGTGGAGCAGCCCAATGGGCTCGTCCTTCTGCTCCACGGCGAACTCGAGAGCCTCGCGATGCTTCTGCAGGTGCATCCGGACCTCATCGAAGAGGCCCGTTCCTGGCTCCATCCGCCCGAGCGGCGCACCGTCTTCAACGACACCGTCGTGCGCCTGCGCTTGGCGCATCGCCATCGCCGCGCGGCATTGGGCCATTCGCACGACGAGCATCACGTCACCCCCGAAGAACTGATCCACGCCGCGGAGCACTCGTCGTTCGGCGTCGAGTTCCTGCAGCGCGCGCCCGTCGAGACGGTGGCGATCGTCTTCGGCGCGCATGTCTTCACGGTCGAGAAAGCGCGAGACCTGCTCTCCGGGAGCGCTGCGAATCCGTAGCCTCGAGGGAGGAGTTTCCGCGCATCCGCTCGCTTCACCTTGGGAGGCACGAGAGATGGAAGTCGGCATCGTCGGATTCGGGGCGTACGTGCCCCGGCATCGCATCAAAGTCGAGGAGATCGCCCAGACTTGGGGCGCCGACGCGCCCAGCTACAAGCGCGGCCTGGGTCTCCGGGAAAAGTCCGTCCCGGCACCGGACCAGGACGTGATTTCCATGTCGGTCGAGGCGGCGCGCCACGCGCTGCGCCGCGCCGGCATCGATCCCCAGGAGATCGGCGCGCTCTACATCGGGTCCGAGTCGCATCCTTACGCGGTCAAACCGTCGGGCACGACCGTCGCCGAGGCGATCGGTGCGACGCCCAACGTCCACTGCGCGGATTTCGAGTTCGCGTGCAAGGCGGGGAGCGAGGCGATGTACGTTGCGCTCTCGCACGTCAAAGCCGGCGAGATGAAATACGCCGTTGGCATCGGTGCCGACACGTCGCAGGGCGCGCCGGGCGACGCGCTCGAGTACGCGGCGTCGGCGGGCAGCGCGGCCTTCATCATGGGTCGCGACCGCCTCGTCGCCGTCTGCGAGCACACCTTCGCCTTCATGACCGACACTCCCGACTTCTGGCGCCGCGAGCACCAGCACTATCCGCGGCACGGCGGACGCTTCACGGGCGAGCCCGCGTACTTCCGCACCGTCTTCGGCTGCGCGAAGGGGCTGCTCGACAAGGCGGGCGCGCAGCCGGTGGATTTCCAGTTCGCCGTTTTCCATCAGCCGAACGGGAAGTTCCCCGTGCGCGCCGCGACCTCGCTCGGCTTCACGCAACCTCAGATCGAGCAGGGGCTCTTGAGCCCCACGCTCGGCAACACCTACTCGGGATCGTCTCCGATGGGACTGACCGCCATCCTCGACGTCGCCAAGCCCGGCGACCGCATCTTCATGGTCAGCTACGGCTCGGGTGCGGGCAGCGACGGCTTCATCTGGCGCGTCACCGACCGCATCGATGACGTGCGCGGGCTGGCGCCGCACACGCGCAAGCAGCTCGAACACGACCCGATCTACCTCGATTACGGCAGCTACGCCAAGTTCCGCGGCAAGATCCGCCTCGCCGGCGAGTGACGGAGGAATCGCGATGAGAGAAGTCGCCATCATCGGCGTGGGCATGAACAAGTGGGGCGAGCTCTGGGAGCAATCGCACCGTGACATCTGGACCGAAGCCGCGCTCGAAGCGATCGCGGACGCCGGCGTCGATCGCGTCGATGCGATGTACGTCGGCTGCATGAGCGGCGGGCTCTTCATGGGCCAAGAGCACCTCGGCGCGATGCTCGCAGAGCAGCTCGCCATGGGGCCGATTCCCGGCACGCGCGTCGAATCCGCGTGCGCGTCGGGCGGGCTCGCGCTCCGCGAGGCCTACTTCGCCGTCGCCTGCGGGGCGCACGACGTGGTCCTCGCGACGGGCCTCGAGAAGATGACCGACGTCGACGGCAACGCCGCGACCTACGCGCTCTCGACCGCCGCCGATCAAGAGTACGAGTGCTTCCACGGCATCACCTTCCCGGGCCTCTACGCGATGATGGCCCGCGTCCACATGCACAAGTACGGGACGACACGCGAGCAGATGGCCGCCGTCGCCGTCAAGAATCACCTCAATGGCAGCTCGAATCCGCGCGCGCAGTTCCCGATGAGAGTGACGATCGAGCAAGTGCTCGGCTCGGCCGAAGTCGCCGATCCGCTGCGCCTCCTCGACTGCTCGCCGATCACAGACGGCGCCGCGGCGGCGGTCGTCGTGCCGCTCGACCTGGCCAAGAAGCTCGGCCGCGGCGCACCCGTGCGCATTGCCGCATCGGCGCACGCGACGGACGCGATCGCGCTCCACGACCGCGACGACATGTCGTGGCTCGCTTCGACGCAGCGCGCCGCCGAGGTCGCCTACAAGCAGGCCGGCATCGGCCCGCGCGATCTCGCCTTCTGCGAAGTCCACGACTGCTTCACCATCGCCGAGATCATGGTGCTCGAGGCGCTCGGGCTCACCGAGCGCGGCCACGGCGGGCGCTTCGTCGCCTCCGGCGCGACCGCGCTCGACGGCAAGATCCCCGTCAATCCCTCGGGCGGTCTCAAGTCGAAGGGACATCCCGTCGGCGCGACCGGCATCGCGCAGGTCGTCGAGATCGTCGAGCAGATGCGCGGCGCGAGCGGTCCGCGTCAGGTGAAGGACCCGCACTGGGCCCTGGCGCAGAACATGGGCGGCACGGGCGCATCGAGCGTCGTGCATATCTTCGAGCGGATCGGGTGAAGGAGAAACGACGATGATCGGATCGCCCCGAAGCTGGCGCGAATATCCCCAGCGCTATCGCTATGAGGCCGCGCGCTGCACGCGCTGCGGCAAGATCCACTTCCCACCGCGGCTCGTCTGTTCGTCGTGCCGCTCACGCGAGTTCGTCAAGACGACGCTCGCACCCGAGGGCACGCTCGAGACTTTCACCGTGATCCACGTCGCCCCGAGCGGCTTCACCGACCAGACCCCCTACGCCGTCGGCGTCATCAAACTCGACGACGGCGTCAAAGTCACGGCGCAGGTCGTCGACTGCGATCCCGAAAAGCTCGCGATCGGCGACCGCCTGAAGATCGAGTTCCGCAAAGTCACCGCGGACGACAAGGACGGCGTCATCCACTACGGCTACAAGTTCGTCCCGATCTGGTAGCGGCGCAGGAGAGAGGGCCGCGCCACCAGGAAAGAAGAAGCCCCGGGGCCGTCGGCTCCGGGGCTTCGCTTTGGTCTGATCGAGATGAAGAGTTGGTGCCGAAGGCGAGACTCGAACTCGCACGTCCTTGCGGACACATGGCCCTCAACCATGCGCGTCTGCCAGTTCCGCCACTTCGGCACGCTGGCTGCAGCGTCGCGACCGGGCTGTCTGTCGAGGGGCTCGATCGCGGGCGCGGATTCTAAAACCTACTGACCCTCGGGCGCCACATCCGCGGGGGCGTTTTCCGCCGCGGGCGCGGTTTCCGCGGGTGCTGACTCCGCCGGGGCCGTCTCGGTCGTCGCGGGAGGCGGCGTCACGGGGGCGGTGATCGGCGCGGGGGTCGCGGTGTCTTCGATCTCGTCGATGACCGACCCGCCATCGCCGATGCCGATGAGGACGAGGCCGAGCGAGGTCAGCATGAAGATCGCGGCGGCGGCGGCGGTCGTCTTGGTGAGCACGTTGCCGCTGCCGCGCGGCCCGAAAGCGGCCTGCGAGCCAGAGCCGCCGAAGGCGCTCGCGATGTCCCCGGCCTTACCGCTTTGCAGCAGCACGACGAGGATGAGGAATAGACAGGCGAGCACGTGAATCGGCAGCAGGATCCAGAACAACATCGGACGAACCCTCCGGGGGTCGGACAAGCGCAGCATCGTGCGCAGCCGGGGGACGCTAGCACGCGCCCCGCAGCCGAGCAAACGCACCCCGACTCGGGCCTCAACCCGGACTACTCAGGAAGCCCTGGCCGGAAATGCCGGATCTGCCCGCCGGCCACTCGCTGACGCTCGTTCTGGGCCGTACTCGGCCCGCGCAAACTGCGGAGTAGCCGTTGGCTACACCTCGTCTGCGCGTGCCTACATGCGGCCCATCCGGCAGGCATCTGCGGCATTTCCAACTCAGGTTTCATGACTAGTCCGGGTTAAGGCCCGATTCCTCACGCCTTGGCGGCGGCGGTGGCCTGGGCGATGGCGTGGAAGCCGGCGGGGTCGAGGCTGGCCCCGCCGACGAGGAAGCCGTCGACATCGGGGAGGGCGGCCAGGCCCGCGGCGTTGTCGGGTTTGACCGATCCGCCGTAGAGAAGGCGAATGCCGGCCGCCCGCTCGGCGCCGAGGAGTCCGCTGAGGACTCCGCGCAAGAAACGGTGCGCGGCGTCGACCTGCTCGACCGTGGCCACCTTGCCAGTGCCGATCGCCCAGACGGGCTCGTAGGCGACGACGAGGCGGTCGAGGGCGTCGGCTTCGACCTCGCCGAGATCGCGGCGCACCTGCTCCTCGAGCACGGCCTCGGTGCGGCCGGCCTCGCGCTGGGCGTCCGTCTCTCCGATGCAGAGCACCGGCACCAGTCCCGCGCCCTGGGCGGCGCGCACCTTGCGCGCGATGAGCGCGTCGGTCTCGGCGAAGAGCTGCCGCCGCTCGGAGTGGCCGATGAGCGTCGCCGTGCAGCCGCAGTCGAGGAGCATCGCGGCCGACACGGCGCCCGTGTAGGCGCCCGCTTTGTCCTGGTGGACGTTCTGCCCGATGAGCGTCAGCGGCAGGCCCTCCTTGCAGAACGCCCCGACGGCCTCGAGCGCGGGGAAGGCGGGCGCGGCACCGAGTTCGACCCGGCGCGACACGTCATCGGCGGCGAGGCGGTCGCGAAGCGTGCGGCACCAGGCGCGGGCCTCGGTGGGCGTGAGGTTCATCTTCCAGTTGCCGGCGACGAAGGGACGGCGCATCGCGTTGCTCCGGGCTCAGAGTTCGAGGGCGGCCACGCCGGGGAGCGTCAGGCCGGAGAGGTACTCGAGCGCGGCGCCTCCGCCGGTCGAGACGTGCGAGAAGCGCTCGGCAAGCCCGAACTGCAGCGCG
>CAZPJJ010000186.1:0-7950 GCA_964586535.1 uncultured Acidobacteriota bacterium
CGCCCGCTTCGTAGACCTTCTTCGGGCGCCAGCCGCGTCGCGAGCGGCCGATGGATTCTTCGGCGTCGGGCGTCGAGGCGGGCGCTACGACGGGTTCGTCACCGCTCGCCACGGGCGGCGGAGGGATCGGGCGCCAGGCGACGCCAAAAGGCTGCGCCTCGAGGGCTTCGACGACGGGCGGGCGGTTGGCGGGCAGATAGCGCGCTTCGAGACGCGAGACGGCGGCCGGCGCGCTCATTTCCACTTTGATCTGGAAATAGCGCGCGTCCTCGAGACCGGGAGCGACACCCGCGGCAGGGGGCGGCGCCGCGGCGCCGGGCAAGGCCTTCCACGCCGTCCAGCCTGCGTCGGGCTCGGCGGTATTTCCGGTGCGCGCGAAGACGGTGACGGCGTTCGCGTGTGCCGCGCTCGTCACGGCCTGCACCGTGCCCAGGCGCGCACGGGCTTTCGCGTCGACGACGTCCGAGAGATAGCGCGCGGGATCCTTCGCGGGCGAGCCCGCGCCAAGGACTCTCACGATGGCGGGCAGACTCGTCCCCAGCAAGAGCCGGTCGCCGTCGCGGTCGAGGAGCGTGACGGCGCGCGCTTCCGGCACCACCGCCAGCCAACCCTCGCCGCGCTCGGCGTCGAACCACCACACGCGCGCGGGTGCTCCCGTCCCCATGAGGACGCCGCCGGTCCAAGGCGCGAGCGCGAGCGGCGTCTCGCCCTTGTCGGACCAGAGCGTCACCGGCTCGCCGGTCGCGGGAATGCGCACGAGTTCGCCGCCGCCCTGAGGCAGAGGAGACCGCGGTCCGCGCGCGGCGTCGGCGCCGCTCTCGTCTTTCTTCGCGGTGTCGTCCCCGTCAGCGTTCGCGCGCACGGTGATCGTCTCGCTCACGGCCGCGACGGCCTGCTTGGCGGCCTCGGATGGCGACGTGGGAGCCGCGGCACCGTTGGCGGCGCTGCCTGCGAACCCCGCGTAGAGCGCGCCGTCGTCGCCGAAGACGAGCGCGACGACCTCGGGGCGGTTGCCGTCGTAGACGACGAAGCGCTCGCTGCCGTCGCGGCCGAGCCTCACGACATGCCCCGAACCCGACGTGCCCGCGTAGAGCACGCCGTCCGGAGCGACGACGAGGCTGCGAACGTGGTCGTCCTTCGTCTCGAAGAGCACGCGTGTCTCGCCCGTCTTCGGATCGATGCGCTGCACGGTGCCTGGAATGCCCGTCGCCGCCGCGATCGACCCGTCGGCGAGGATGGCCAGATCCCAGATGTAGACAGCATCGAGCTTGGCGATCGAGCGCGCGCGGTTGTCCTGCGGGCGGATCTCGTAGATCGCCCCCGACGGCCCGGTCGCCGCGTAGAGCGCGCCCTTCGCTCCCTTCGCCACCGCGAAGACGTCGGGGAGCGCGTCGAGTTCCATCGCGCTCTGCATGTTGGTGTCGTCGAGCGCGAACTCGTAGAGACCGCCGCCCTCGGATGCGCCCACGAAGGCGCGGCCCGCCGTGAGCGCGCCGCTCCAGAGCACGCCGACGGGCGCGCGCACGAGTTCACGCGTGACGGGCGCCGGCACGAGCGATCCGTCGGGCGCGATCGCCATGCCCTCGAGCGTGCCGGCGCGGAAGGTCTTGGCCGAGCGCGACCAGACCTCGACGGCGAGCGCGGGAGCGAGGCCGGCGGCGGCGAGAGCCGCGAGGACGCAGAGCGACGCCGCACCGTGGACGAGGGACGAGCGCAGATGGCGGTTCAAAGCGAGGGCTCCTCGCCGGAGCCCGTCTCGGTCCCGGCATCGATGGCGATGGAAATGCGCGCGACTTCGGCGACGGCGCGGTCGAGCGCGACGCGTGTGCTCGCGGCCGCGACCCAGCGCGTGCGGTACATCGGCGTCCCGCCGGGGCGGCTGCGCAGCAGGATGTGCGCGCTTCCCGGCAGCGCGGGATAGCTGCCTCCCGCGGTGACCATGCCCTCCGCGGGAAGCGCCAGCCGCGCTTCGAGCACGGCGTCCGAATACTCGCGCTCGAGCGAGTCGAGATAGGTCTCGGCGGTCGTGGCGGTGCGGCGCAGCGCCTCGCGCTCGACGCCGAACGCGACGTCGAGGGAGCGCGCGGAGCCGACCATCAGCGTGTAGCGGCCGCGGCGCGTCTGGGGCGGTACGACGACATCGATCGCCTCGCGGCGCGCCAGGCCGCGCGGCCCTTCGAGATCGACCGTCACGCGGATCGTCTCTCCCGGCTTCGCCGCGAGCCGGTCGGGGAGCGCGCGAACGATCGAGAGCCCGCCGAAGGGCTCGACGCTGCCGATCGCGATGTCGATGCTCTCGAGTTCGGGAAGCGCGAGCGGCGCCTGCGTGAGATTGCCGACGAGCTGCGCGAGTTCGCCCGAGAAGCGCGCCGCCGCCGCGCCGGGATTGGGCCCGGCGCTCTCGATGCGCAGCGCGCGGCCCGAGGCGAGCGTCACGCGCGCACTCATCGTGAGCGCCTCGTCGCGCTCGGAGCCGAGTTCCTGGGCGAGCAGGCTCTGCAGCGTGATTCCGGCGAGGATCGGCGTGATCAGCGGATCCTTCGCGAGGAAGAACTTCTTGTCGAGGTCGGGACGCCCCTCGCGCGCGATGCCGACGGTCATCGCGACACCGCGCGATTCGCGGCCGAGCCGCCCGCGGATGGCCGTGAGGCGATCCTGATCGACGCTGCCCATCGGCTGGCCGATGCGCGCGATCTTGAACGACGAGAGCTCGGAAGGGACGGTCCAGATCACTTCGGCCGGCGCCATCGGCAGATCGAGGCGCCCGAAGCCGAGAAAGGGATGGCCGAATGCCAGCAGCTCGTCGCCTTCGCGCCAGGTGATCGTGCCGGTCGCGCCGAGCACGAGATCGCCCCACACGAGGAGCGCGGCGACGGGATCGCCGGGCGCGAGCCGTGCGGGATCGCTCGCCGTGCTGGTGCTCGCGACGGCGAGCGGCGCGGTCGCGATCACGGCGGGGATGCCGATCGCGGCGAGCTGCTCGCGGAGCGCGTCGAGCGCGGGCGCGTTCAAGCCCGACGCCGCGAGCGCGAGCGGGACGGGACTCGCCGACAGCACCGCCGAGCCGGTCGCGGGCGCGAGACCGCCGGGATAGCGCTCGAGGGCGAGCATCGTGTCGATCGGCGTGATGCCGCAGATCGGCTCCTTGCTGAACGCGCCTATAGAGTAGGAAAGCGCGCCGAGCAGCTTGCCGTCGATGAGGACCGGGCTTCCCGACATGCCGGCCGCCACGCCCGTCCAGCGCCCGGTCTCGTCGGTGAAGCGCGCGAGGATGAGGGGCACGCCCGGACCGATCCCGTCGTCGAGAACGCCGAGGATCTCGAGCTCGAGCGTCACGGGCTCGCTCCCCTGGAGGACGGTGCGCACGATACCCCGCAGCCCCGGACGGAGGTCCCCGACGGGGAAGGTGGCGAGCGTCGACTGGGATGGCGCTCCCGCAGGGGCGGTCGCGGGTGTGTCCGCGGCGATTCCGGCCGGGACGGCCGTGGCGAAGGCCATGAGGACGAGGAGCGGAAGTCCGGAGTGGGTGCTGGGCGAGCGAGCAGGCACGGGCAACCTCGGGACGGGCGAGAATGCGGGCTGGCGAGACGCCGGCCCGGCCAAACCGCGGCCGGATTATAAGTTCCGCTTCCGGAACCCGCCTTCACGAGGGATTCCAACGCGGAGGCGGTTCCCGCCGTCCTAAGAGGGAGCACGAGCGGGCATGGAAGGCGAGCACCCACAGACGGTCGCGGACGCCGCTGCCGCCGACCCCGAGGGGTTCGCGACCGCGCTCTGGGACCGCCACGCCTCTCCGCTGCTCGGGACGGCGCTGCGCATCCTGCGCCAACGGGAGGACGCCGAGGACGTCGTCCAGGAGGCCCTCATCGCCACAGTCGCCAAGCCACCCGCGATCCTCACCTCGGCGCTGCCGGCGTGGCTCCACCGGGTCGTCGTGAACCGTTGCCTCGACCGGCTGCGCCGCGAGCGCCGCCGTGGCGCCGAAAACCTATCCCCTTTCCCGCCCGCGGCTGCGGGTTCTTCACCGAGCCCGCGCCGCATCGATCTGCAGCGCGCCGTCGCGGCTCTCCCGGAACGGGCCCGCCTCGTTTTCGTTCTGCATGACGTCGAGGGCCTGCAGCACGCCGAGATCGCCGCCCTGCTCGGCATCAGCGTCGGAACCAGCAAGTCGCAGCTCTTTCGCGCGCGCGACCTGCTGCGGCACCAGCTCGAGGGCGCGAGACCGCGCGCGAGTGCGCGCGTCGACGAGGAGTGAAGTCGATGACCTACGAGGAGTTCCGGCTGCTCTGCGTCTCGGACGATCCCGCCGACCGGGAACGCGCGCGCCAAATCGCGAGCGGGCATCCGCTCTGGGCCGAAACGCTCGCCGCGGACGCACGCCTGCTCGATGCCGCGCGGCTCTGGCGGGACGAGGCTCCGCCTTGGGTTCGCGCCCGGACCACGCCGGTTCGTAGGCGCGCGCGTTGGCCGCGCGTGGCGTTGGTGGCCGCATCGCTGGTGCTCGGGATCCCGGCCCTGGTGCTCGTGATCGGCGGCGCTGATGTCCCGCGCGTGAGCGACGGCGAGCTGCTCGCGGGACGCGCGCTGACCGACGTGGACGTCGCGATGCGCGACCATCGCCGCGCCATCGGAGCCCTCGAGAGCGCCGGCTCGCGCAGGCTCGCGCTGCTCGAGAGCGCAGACTTGCGAGGCGACGACGCATCGCGCTTGCTCGTCGCGCGCGCGCGCCTCGAGGCGCTCGACGGCACGATCGCGCGGCTCGAGGAGTACCTCGCGAGCAACCCCTTGCACCGGAGCGCGCGGCTCGCGCTGCTCGACGCCTACCAACGCAAGCGCAGCGCGCTCGACGAACTCGTGCGCCGCGAGGATCGAGCGTGACGAGCGTGGACAAGGCCATGTTCGCGTGTGCCGTCCTCGCGCTGGCGATGGTCGCCACGCCCGCCGCGGAGACCGCGCGTCAGACATCCCGCACCACGATCGACGACGTCTCCGGCCGCGACCTGATCGTGCGCAACGCACTCGGCGACATCGAGATCGTGGGCATCGACGACGGCCCGCTCGCCGCCGAGGCGTTCGCCGAAGCGTGGGGAGCGGAGAGCGGCTCCGCGCCGCGCCTGGTGCTCGAACCCGTCGTCGAGGGCTCCGCGCTCGTGCTCGAACCGCGCCTGATCGCGGAGGGCGACACGGGGCGCGGTTCGCGCGCGGTGCGGCTGGTCGTGCGCGTGCCGCGCAATGCGGAATCGCTCCGCGTGGAGAGCTCGGTCGGCGGCGTGCGTGCGGCGAGCGGCGCGGCAAAAAATCTCGTGATCGAAGGCGAGACAGGACCCATCGACGTGACTGGTTGGGACGGCCCCGTGAGCGCTCGCACGCGCTTCGGCGACGTCGCGGTGCGCGAGGCGCCGGGTCGCATCACGGTGGACGTAGAGACCGGCAACCTGACGCTCACGAATGTCGGCACCGTGGATGCGCGCGTGCGCTTCGGTGATGTCGCGGTGTCGCGGACCTCGGGGTCGCTCACGGCTCGCATCGGCGCGGGCAACGTGAGCGCGCGGGAGCTCGGCGGCGAGACCGAGATCGAGGCGCAGAGCGCCAACATCGAGGTTCTCGAAGCGCGAGCGTCGCTTGCGATCCTCTCCGAGAACGGACGGGTTTCCGTGCACGATGTACGCGGCGCCCTGCGCATCGTGAGCCAGAGTGGCGACGTGTCGGTCGAACGCGCCGCGGCGAGCGTGGCCGTCGTCGCACAGAACGGCTCAATCGCGCTCGACGACATCGGCGGCGCGGCCAGCGTGCAGTCGCGCCTGGGCGTCGTGCGGCTTCGCCGTCTCGCCGCGGGCGCCACCGTCACCTCCGGCGGAGGCGACGTGGACATCGTCGATGTCGCGGGCGTGGCGATCGTCGCCGCGTCCTTCGGTTCGGTGTCGGTGCAAGGAGCGTCCGATCGCCTCGCGATCACGGTCGAGCGCGGATCCATCTCCGTCTCGGCGCTGCGCGGAAGGGCGCTCGCGACGAGCCACGAGTTGGTCGCGCCCTTCGGAGACGTGCGAGTCTCTTGGCCGCAGGGACATCGCCTCCGCCATCGCGTCGAGGCGAGGCGACTCGCCGTCGACGCCGCGCTCGCCGGCGAGGTTTCGCCGCAGGACGCCGGACGCGAAGCGCCCGGCGGCGAGGCGTCGATGCAAGTGGTGGCGCCTCAGGGATCGTTCGAAGTGCTGCTCGAGCCAGCCGCCACCGCTCGCTGACTCACGTCATCGAAAAAAACGACGGGCCGCCGATCGCAACCGGCGGCCCGCGTCGTCGGAACGGGCGACGGTCAGTCGAGGACCATCTGCGCCACGCGCGTCAGCGCTGCCGCGTGATCGCCGTCGGGCATCGATTCGAAGTACGTGGACGACCACTTCTGGGTGGCATAGTCGTACTCGCGCCAACCCAGGCTGTCCTCGTCTTCGATCCACGTCACCCACAGTTTGCCGTTCTTGGCGAAGATCTCGGGTTCGACGTTGCCACCATAGAACGTCGAGTGAAGGATCTGCCGCGAAGGCCATGGCACCGCGCCATCACCCGAGCGCACGGCGATCGAAACGCTCTCGGGGCCATGGATACAGTAGGCGATCCAACCGCGCTGGCCATCGAACGCGATCGACGGCGAGCGGCTGTCCTCGCCTTTCTCGCTGACGAGGAACTCGACGCTCCACGTGCCGCGCGCCATGCGCCGGCGGAGGAGGATTTCGTCCGTCTGGCCATCGCGCCACCACGCGACCCACGCGCCGCCGGTGGCATCCGTGGCGATACGCGGATCGAGATCATCGAGCGCGCTCGTCGAGAGCAGGAGCGATTTCGTCGGCTGACCGGGGCCCTGGTCGGTCGTGAGACGGATCTCGTAGCCCGACGTCACAGTCGTGGCGTCGACGGTCTCGATGACGCCCAATGCCACGTTGTATTCGGAATCGGGGGGACCAGCAGAACCCGCGAACGCGAGCGTCAGAGCCGTGGCCAACGTCAAGAACAAGGGTGAAAAGCGTGGTCGGACGCTCATCGTCGGGATCCTCACTACTCGATCAGGGCGCTGGCCTCACGAACCTCGCGCGCTTCCTCCGAGTCTTCGTCCGTGTGCCGGAGGTACGACCGCGCCGCGCCGAGTTCGAACTCCGCGCGCATCGTGTTGCCGAGTTCTTGTTGTGCCTTCCAGAGGTGATAGTGCGCCAAGAATTGCAGGCTGAGGTCGTCGAGTTCGATGGCCGTGCTGAGCGCGGCCCGCAGCCTTTCGAGCCCGACCTCGTGGTCGCCCAGCGCGACGAGCGCACGGCCTTCCCAGAACCGAAGACGCGTTGCCCGCTCGCCGAAGCCTTTGCCCTCGCCGAGCGCGAGCCCGCGCCGTGCCGTGTCGAGGCTGCCCTGCGCGTCGCCCGCGGAAAGCTTGAAGCGGGCGATCTGCGCGAAGGTACCGACGAGGTTGATCACGTCGCCGGAGGCCTCGAGCAAGGACGCCGCCGACTCGACCCGCGAGACCGCGTCGTCGTAGCGGCCGCCCGCCGCGAGCACGTTCGCCTCGTTGCTGAGGATCCACGCTTCGCCGCGGATGTCGCCGGTCGCCAGGTGTGCCCGCGCACGGCCGAGGAACGCGAGCGCGACTTCCATCGAGCCCAGATCGAACCAGATCCGGCCCGCCTGCACGTGAGCGTTGACGAGAAGCTCGGGATCGGGGCAACTGCGGTCGCAGAGCAGACGCTCGATCATTCCGAGCGCCAGCCGGTGCTTGCCGAGCTGCTGCAAGCCGATCGAAAGCGTGATGAGCGCCTTCTGCGAGATCTTGGGGACCGCGCCTTTTCCGCCCTCCCGCGGGCGCAGCGGCAACAGGTGCACCAGCGCCTCGCGGATCTTGCCCTCTTTCAACAATGCGGTACCGCGCTCCCAGAGCACCTCAGCTTTCGCGTCCATGGGCGCGGGACC
>CAZPJJ010000187.1:0-7947 GCA_964586535.1 uncultured Acidobacteriota bacterium
CCGCCGGGACCGCCGCCATCGCAGCCGCGACCTCGCAGGTCGACGCCGTGATCCTCGACGTTCTCCTCGAGGCGAAGGCCCTCTACTACGAGGCCGCCCTCGGAGCCGCACGCGCGGACGCGCTTTCCCAAGCCGCGGTGGATGCACGATCGTTGAACGAGCTCGTGGCGAGGCGCGTCGAGGTCGGGGAAGCGCCCGGAGCGGACAACCTTCGGACGACCGTCGAAGCCCTTCGCGCGGAGACCGAGGCACGCGCGGCTGCCGCGCAGGCCGCAGGCGCCCGGGGGGCGCTGAACCGTTTCCTGCTCGGAGCCCTCGGAACCGATGTCTCCTTCCCGAGCGAGCTTGATCCAAGCGACCTGGCGCCGACGCCTGATGGCGCCGTCGAGCTCGCCGTCTCGCGCAACCCCGGAGTTCGCGCCGCGCAATCGAGAGTCGAGGCCGCGAGGTCGGCCGTCGACGCCGAGCGCGCCGCCCGGCTCCCCGGCCTCGAAGTCTCCGCGTTCAGTTTGACGGAGCTCGACCGGCAGGCTACGGGCGCGACCTTTGGGATCGCGATTCCCCTGTGGAACCGGAACAAGCCGGGAGTCGGGCTCGCACGAGCCGAGCTTGCGGAAGCGGAAGCGGAGTTGGGCGCGCTGCGCACCGGCATCGAAGCCGACGTCGAGCGCCTGGTCAGCCGAGACCGCGCCGCGCGCGAGATCGCTGTCGACTACAGAGTCCGAATCCTGCCCGCCGCGCGCGAGGCGCTCGCCGTCTTCCAGAACAGTCTCGAGCAGGGGGAGGCGAGCCTGCTCCAGTGGTTGGAGGCGCGACGGAGCTTCCTGGAGACGCTGCGGGCGGCATACGAGGCCCAGCTCGACGCCTTCGTCACGCGAGCCGAATTGGAACGGCTCACCGGAGATTCCCATGCGAGCAACTGACCGCAACGCAACGCAATTGCTTCTCTTGCTCTTGGCGCTGGGCCTCTCGGTGGGCTGTGGGCGTGACGGCGAGGATCGCGACGCGCCACACGGGCACGCCGACGAATCGGAGCACGCGGAAGCGGGCGCGCACGAGCCCGAGATCCCTGACAGCGTGCGACTGACGGGCGCCGCGATCGCGGAGTCGGGCATCCAGACGTGGAAGGTCCAGTCGATGGACCTCGAACACCTCCTGGTGCTGACCGGGACGATCGGTCATGACGAGAACCGGCTGCTCCACGTGGCCTCGAACCTCCGCGGGCGGGTAGCGGAGATTCCAGTCGACCTCGGGCAGCGCGTCCGCAAGGGCGACCCGATCGTCTGGATCGAGAGCGTGGACCTGAGCCATGCCTGGGACGAGTTCGTGAAGGCCCTGTCCGACTTGCGAATCGCGGAACGCGCCTACGAGCGAGCCCGGTCACTCCTCGAGACGAAGGCGATCAGCGCGGGGGAATACCAAGTCCGCGAGGGAGCCTACCTCGCCCGGAAGGTCGAGGCGGCGACTCTCGAGCGCACGCTGCGCCAGTACGGGGAGGGAGAGGACGAGATCGCGGCCGTCCGCACTGCGGTGGAAACGAATGCAGAGGTCCCGCTGCCCGCCGGAGGGCCGCACCGCTTGGCGGTCCGTTCTCCGTTCGACGGGAAGATCATCGATCGGAAGGTGACTCCCGGTACGCTGGTCGAAGCGCTGCAACCGCTCGTCGGCGTCGCCGACCTGTCGTCGGTCTGGGTTTTCCTCAAGGCCTACGAAAAGGACCTGTCGCTGCTCGAGAAGGGCCTGACGGTCGCGATTCGAGCCGACGCCTACCCGCAGGAGTCCTTCGCCGGCCGGATCGACTTCCTGGGAAGCGTCGTCGACGCCGGAAGCCGCACGGTACAAGTGCGCGCCACGGTGGACAACCGCGAGGAGAAGCTGCGTCCGGGGATGTTCGTCAAAGCGACGGTCGACGTTCCGAGGCCGCAGTCGGAGGCGCATCCCGTGGTCGCCGTGCCGCAGAGCGCTCTCCAGACGCTCGAAGCGCGGACGGTCGTCTTCGTCCAAACCGAGCCCGGCGTATTCGTGCGGCGGACGGTCGAGGTCGGCCACACCTTCGAGGGGCTCACGGAGATCCTGGCCGGCGTGGAGGTCGGCGACGACGTCGTGACCGAGGGCAGCTTCGTCCTCAAGTCCGAATTCGCCAAGGCCACGCTCAAAGAGGACCACTGAGATGCTCCAGCGCATCGTCGACGCCAGCCTGGAGAACCGCGCCGTCGTCCTCATCGCCGCGATTCTGGTGGTCGTGGGCGGGATCTACGCCCTGACGCAGCTTCCGATCGACGCCGTTCCGGATATCACCAACGTCCAGGTGCAGGTCCTCACGAAGGCCCCCGCCCTCGGCGCCGTGGAGATGGAGCAGTTCGTCACCTACCCGGTCGAGGCGGCGATGAACGGGCTGCCTCGCCTCGTCGAGATCCGGTCCGTCTCCCGCTACGGCCTGTCCGCCGTCACCGTGGTTTTCGAGGACGGGGTCGACGTCTACTTCGCGCGCCAGCTCGTGGCCGAGCGACTGGCGCAGGCCCGCGAGTCGATCCCGGAGGGGTTCGGCAACCCGGAGATGGGCCCGGTCACCACCGGGCTCGGCGACGTGTTCCAGTTCACCGTCGAGGGCGAGGGCGTGTCGCCCATGGAACGTCGGACGATCCTCGACTGGCAGATCGCTCCGCGCCTGCGCGCCGTGCCGGGTGTGACGGAGGTGAACACGTGGGGCGGCCTGCCCAAGCAGTACCAGGTCGTGGTGGACCCGACGAAGCTCCTCGCCTACGAGCTGTCCCTCAAGGACGTCTTCGAGGCCGTGGAGCGTGGCAGCGGGAACTCGGGCGGCGGCTACATCGAGCGCAATCGCGAACAGTACATCGTCCGAGGCGAGGGGCTCGTGGCCTCGCTGGCCGACATCGAGAAGATCGTCCTCAAGGTCGGGCCGGACGGGACCCCGGTGACCGTGGGCAGCGTGGCCAAGGTGCGCGAGGGAGCCATGCTGCGGATCGGCGTGGCGACCGCCGACGGCAAGGGCGAGACCGTGATCGGCCTCGTCCAGATGCTCGCCGGGGAGAACGCGCTCGAGGTCTCGACGCGCGCCCGCGAGGCCGTCGAAGAACTGCAGGGCTCGCTTCCGCCGGGAGTCCGCATCGTTCCGTATTACGACCGCTCGAACTTCGTCAATCGCGTGATCCGTACCGTCGAGACGAACCTGCTCGAGGGCAGTCTCCTTGTCGTCGCCGTGCTCTTCGCGTTCCTGGGCAACTGGCGGGCGGGCCTCATCGTCGCCTCCGCCATCCCGCTCTCGATGCTCCTGGCGTTCACGGGAATGGTCGAATCGCGCATTTCTGCGAACCTGATGAGTCTCGGCGCGATCGACTTCGGCCTGATCGTGGACGGCGCGGTCGTTCTCGTGGAGAACGTCGTTCGGCGCCTGTCCGAACCCGAGGGGCGCGAGAAGACGGTTCGGCAACTCACCGCCGAGGCGGCGCACGAGGTGGTGCGGCCGATCGCCTTCGGGATCGGGATCATCATCCTGGTCTACGTCCCCATCCTCACCCTGGGCGGCATCGAGGGAAAGATGTTCAAGCCCATGGCCTGGACGGTCGTCTTCGCCTTGGCCGGCTCGCTCGTGCTCACCTTGACCGTGACGCCCGTCTTGGCATCCCTGTTCCTCAAGAAGACGGGCCACGAGCATGAGCCGAGGTTCGTCGGAGCCCTCCGTCGCGGTTACCTTCGCGCGCTCGAGCGTTGCATCCAGTGGCGATGGACCGTGCTCGGAGTAGCGAGCGCGATCGTCGTCGTCGGCGCTCTCCTGGCGACCCGACTCGGGGGAGAGTTCATCCCGCGCATTGACGAAGGGGACCTGTCGATCTTCGCCATCCGGCCCCCGTCGGTGGGCATTTCCGAGGTGGCCGCGAGCACGGGACGCATCGAGCGCGTCTTGATGCGATTCCCAGAGGTCAACACGGTCGTCAGCCGATCGGGAAGCCCGGAGCTGGCCACGGACGTGATGGGGATCGAGCTGGGCGATGTCTTCGTCATGCTGAAGCCGAAATCCGAGTGGACCACGGCTCGGACCAAGGGCGAGCTCGTCGAGAAGATGGAAGAGGCGCTGAACGAGTCGGTGCCGGGCATCGGGTACGCGTTCCTGCAGCCGATCGAGATGCGCTTCAACGAGCTGATCGCGGGCGTGCGATCCGACATCGGGATCAAGCTGTTCGGCGATGACCTGGAGGTGCTTCGGCAGAAGGGTCAGGAGATCGCCCGCGTCGTGGCCAATGTCCCAGGCGCGGAGGACGTGAAGCTCGAGGAGACGACCGGCCTTCCCGTCATTCGCGTCAAGGTCGACCGGGACCGCTGCGCGAGGTACGGCGTTTCGGTCGGCGACGTGCTCGATACCGTGGAGGCCGCCCGCGCCGGGAAGGTGGTGGGGACGGTCTTCGAGGGGCAGCGGCGCTTCTCTCTCGCGGTCCGCTTCGAGGACGAGACGGCGAACTCGCTCGAGGCGCTCGCCAACGTGCCGGTGGCGTCCTCGGACGGCCTGCCGAGCGTTCCCTTGGGCCAACTCGCGGACATCGCCCTCGACACGGGGCCGTCACAGGTCAGCCGCGAGTCGGTACGCCGCCGGATCGTCGTCGAGATGAACGTGCGCGGGCGGGACGTAGCCTCGGTCGCGGCCGACGCGCAGGAACGCATCGGGAGCCAAGTCCAACTTCCCCCCGGCTACTACATCAAATGGGGCGGGCAATTCGAAAACCTGCAAGCCGCGACGCGGCGCCTGGCGATCGTGGTCCCGCTGGTGCTGTCCCTCATCTTTGCGATGCTGTACTTCACGTTCGGGTCGCTCAAGCCGGCGATTCTCATCTACCTGAACGTCCCGTTCGCGGCCACCGGTGGGGTGGCGGCGTTGCTGCTGCGGGGCTTGCCCTTCTCGATCTCCGCGGGCGTGGGCTTCATCGCGCTCTTCGGCGTCGCCGTGCTCAACGGACTCGTCCTGATGACGCAGGTGAGGGACCTCGAGGCCAGAACCGCCCTCGGTCCGCTCGACGTGCTGCGCCGGGCCTGCGCGTTGCGCATGCGGCCGGTGCTCATGACCGCGCTCGTCGCGTCGCTCGGGTTCGTCCCGATGGCGCTCGCGACCGGGTCGGGGGCCGAAGTCCAGCGACCGCTCGCCACCGTGGTGATCGGCGGGCTCGTGACGTGCACCGCGCTCACGCTTTTCGTCTTGCCGACCATCTACTACAGCCTGTCGCGACGCGAACGCCCGACGCGTACTGAGGAGGTATGAAATGAGCGGATCATCCCTGGCCGCGGTCATCGCCTTCATCCAACCGTTTCAGCTCGAGTCGGTGGTGAATGCCTTGCGGCGCATGCCGGGGTTTCCCGGCATAAGCGTGTCGGAGGTCCGCGGGTTCGGGCGTCACGGCGCCCATCCTCCGCAGGTGGGTGAGCTCGCCGAAGTCGTGCCCTTGGAGAAGAAGATCCGTCTCGAGATCTACTGCCTCGGCAGCGATGCCACCTCCATCCTGCAGACAATTCGGCAGGCGGCCCAGACCGGGCATCAGGGCGACGGGAAGGTTTTCGTCATCGATGTCGCGTGGGCCATGCGCATTCGGACCGGAGAGATCGGCGCCGCAGCTCTCGACGGCGGCGTCGACCATGGCGATTCCGGCGGGTCCGAGCCCATCGATGAAGGATAGGCACCGTCGGCAGTCCGGTCGCGGCCGTGCCCGTATGGAAGGCACGCTCGCCATGGGCCGTGCCCGTGCCCTGGCGATTCTCTCTTTGTCCATCGCCGGTGTCGTCATCAGTTCCTATCTCATCTACGCCGGCCATCGGCTCGGTCGGGACTTTGCCTGGGAGAGCCTGTGCGCGGTCAGCGAGCGCTTCGACTGCAACGCCGCGATTCGCAGCCCGTACTCCTCGGTCTTTGGTGTGCCGCTGTCGGTTCTTGCCGCGTGCTTCTACATGCTCACGGCTCTGCTGGCGGCCGTGGATCTGTGGGCTCCTCGCCGGACGTGGCCCAGATCCCCCGCCATCCTCGTGCTGCTCGGATCGTCGATCGCCTGCGTGTTGTCCGTGGGATTGGCCGGAGTGTCGGCGTTCGCCGTCCGCTCCTGGTGTTTGCTCTGCATCGCGCTCTACGTCGTGAACTTCTGCATGCTGTTCGTGGCGGTGTCGGCGCTTCGCGCCACGAAGGAGACGATGCGCTTCTCGCTCTCGTCCGAGCGGGCGCGTCTGGCGAAGCATCCCTTCCCTGCCGTCGCGTGCGTGATCGTGGCGTCCGCAGTGCTCATCGCGGTACGCAACAATCGCTCCGAATCCGCTCGCCTGTCGGTCGCCTGCGAGGAGGCGGCGCTCGCGGCCCGGGAAGGTCGCCCCCTGGAACTCGTCGTCTACTCAGACTTCCAGTGCCCGCACTGCAAGGCGCTGGACGCCAGCCTGCGCCAACTCCGGCGACGCCCGCTGGTTCGCATCGTTCAGGAGCCCTATCCCCTCGACCAGTCATGCAATCCACACGCGCGGATCACCAGGCATCCTGGCGCGTGCCTCCAGGCGCTCGCATCCCTCTGCGCTGACGAGCAAGGCCGGGGCGAAGCGTTCAATGATCGCCTCTTCGATGAGGGCGCCAAGGAAAGGGCAACGCTCATAGCCTCGGCCGCCTCACTCGGGATCGACCGAGGGCGCTTCGAAGCCTGCCTCCAGTCTCCTGCCGTTGCCGCGCGCCTTCGTGACGTCATCGACGACGCGGCAGCCCGCCAGGTCAGAGCCACCCCGACTCTCTTCGTCAACGGTCGTCGCCACGACGGCGGGGTGCGCCCCTCCGACCTGAGCTGCCTTCTCTCGGTGCCGGATCGTCCATCGCGGAACACGGTGCCACCGATATGACGGTGGCCGGCCACAACGGGAGGCTGTCGTGAGCGGGATCGCGTTCAAAATCCAAGGGATGGATTGCGCCGAGGAAGTGACCCTGCTGAAGAGAGAAGTCGGTCCGCTCGTCGGCGGTGCCGACCGTCTGGCCTTCGACGTGTTGAACGGCAAGATGACCGTCCTCGGCTCGCCCACGCCTTCCGAGGAGGCGATCCGGCAAGCAGTGGCTCGGGTGGGCATGCGCGCCGAACCCTGGCGCGACGTAGACCTCGCAACGACGGCGGCCGTCGTCCGCCGCCCGGACTGGAGAGTGATCCTGGTACTTGTGAGCGGCCTCATGACGGCCGCGGGTCTCGTGGCGCAACTCGCTGCGTCCGCGGACGGGAGCGCCGCGGTTTTCCTTGAGGGGCCCGGGCGAGGTCATGACCTTCCGCCCTCGGCCGTGCTGCTGTACGCGCTGGGGACGATCTCCGGCGCCTGGTTCGTTCTGCCGAAAGCATGGCTGGCCCTCCGTCGCCTGAGACCGGACATGAACCTGCTGATGACGGTCGCGATCATCGGCGCCATGGCGCTCGGGGAGTGGTTCGAGGCCTCGACGGTCGCATTCCTTTTCGGGCTGTCGCTGATGCTCGAAGCCTGGAGCGTGGGCCGCGCCCGACGGGCGATCGCAAGGCTCATGGATCTGACGCCTCCGGTCGCCAGCGTGCTCGACGACGACGGATCCGAGCGCGACGCGCCGCTCGCCGACGTGGCCGTCGGGTCCCGAGTTCTCGTTCGACCGGGCCAACGATTCCCCCTCGACGGCGTCGTCACGCGCGGGACGAGCGATGTCAACCAGGCCCCGATCACCGGGGAGAGCTTGCCCGTGCCCCGAGGCGCCGGCGATCCTGTCTTCGCAGGATCGATCAACGGCGCCGGCGCTCTGGAGATGCGCACCACCAAGCCCGCCGCCGATACGACGTTGGCTCGGATCATCCGACTGGTGGCGGAAGCTCAGCACAGCCGCGCCCCCGCGGAACAGTGGGTCGATCGCTTCGCACGCATCTACACGCCGGTGGTCATGAGCTTGGCCCTTCTGGTCTGCGTCGCTCCTCC
>CAZPJJ010000188.1:0-7946 GCA_964586535.1 uncultured Acidobacteriota bacterium
CATGCGCTCGGCCGTGACCGCCACTCCCGGCCGTGTCGCGATCGCTTCTTTCACCGTGAAAGGCTTGCCGTCGCCGCTGCGCACGATGAGCGCCACGCTGAGCGGATCGCCATGGACGCCCTGCAGAACGACAGCCCGATCAGGAAGGACTTCGAGCGGCGACTGCGACACGAACGTCAGCGTCAGCGCGATGCTCGGCTGCGCCGGGTCGTTCGTCTCGACGCGGATCGATTTCGTCTGCCGCCCGAAGCGGCCCTTCGTGTTGACCTCCGCGACGATCTTTCCCGACCCACCGGGCGGGATCGCCGAGTCGAACTCGGCGACGGCGCAGCCTCAGCTCGGTTTGGCGCGCAGGATGCTCAGGACCGCATCGCCTTCGTTCCGCAGCGTGAACACCGCGCGCACCGAAGTGCCCTCGCGGACCGATCCCAGATCGATCGCCGACTCCGCCACCACGAGTCGCGGCGAGGAAGCAGCGGGCGTTTGCAACGCGGGAACGGCGGGGGACGGCTGCGCCGATGCGAGAAGCGGGACGAGGGCCAGGGCGGCGAGCGCGGCGAGCGGTCTCATGGTGCCTCCAAGCCGGGGAACTATACGGGCACTCGCGCCCCCGCGCCCCGATGCCCATGCCGGCCGGGCCCGTCGCGATGCGCAGCCGGGATCAGGTCGCGCGCACGGGCTCGACCATCACGCGGATGAACGCGTCGAGCAGCTCCGGGTCGAACGCGCCCGCCTCTTCGCGCTTCATCTTCCAGAGCGCCTGATAACCCGAGAGCTCGACCGACCCACGCCGCCGCGATGTGAGCAGGTCGAAGGTATCGACGATCGCGACGATGCGCGTCGCCGGCGAGAGCTCCAGCCCCGAGATGCCGCGCGGGAATCCCGACCCATCGAGGTGCTCGTGATGATTCTGCGCGACGTCGAGACAGATCGGATCGTCGAATCCCGCGGCCGTGAGGCGCTCGACGCCGCGCGTCGTGTGCGTCATGTACTCGGCGAACTCGAGGTCGGTGAGGTCGTCGCCTCGGTCGAGGAGCGTGTGCGGGAGTGCGGCCTTGCCCACATCGTGCAGGAGCGCGGCGCGGCCGATGCGCGTGAGCATCTCGACGCTGCCAATCCCCGACGCGCGCGCAAGTTCCGTCGCGTAGAGCGCCGTGTTGCTCATGTGCGAGTAGGTCTCGGTGTCGACATTCAGCAGCGTCACCAGCGTCGGGAACGCCTCGACGTCGCTGAGCAGCAGGCGCGCGGACTCTTCGGCGACGCGGTGCACGCGCTGCGAGAGACCCGGCATCCCCAGATCCGAAAGCGCCTCGCGCACGATCGTCCGCGACACGCCGACGAGAAGGCGGGTGCGCGTGTCGATCGGCTGCGTACGGTCGCGGACGACCTCGACGAGCTTCTCTTCGTCCTCGGAGACCGAAGCCGCCGCCTTGGGCGCGTCGTGCGCGGCCGAGCCGCGGTCTTCCCGATAGCGGCGATAGGCCTCGGCCTGCGCGATCGGGACGTGCAGTTCGGCGACGCCGTGGGCGATGAGGCGATCTTTGACCGCCGGCGTGAACTCCATGTTCCGCGAGCGATAGAGCAGGGGCCCCGCGCCTCGATGCTGGATGTAGAGGTCGAACGAGAGGACGGTCTCGACCTCGAGATTGGCCAGCGGCACGGCGAAGAAGGAATCGGGTATGCGCTCGTCGTCGGGTCGCATGGGTCACCTGCGCGGCCCGAGGTGGGCGCGCCATGGTGGCTCTTCGGCCCGCCCGCCCCCGAACTGTACCCACGGTGCCTGGAAGATTGTGGTCGAGATCGACGCAGCGGTGAGACCCCTGGGGTGCCGAGCCGCCCGAGAACCGGCGCGGGCGGTCCCGGTCGCGGGATTTCATCGGGGCACTCGCCGGACGGGGCCGGGCTTCGAGGAGCCGACGGCGCTCGCGGTCACCGCATGGATGGCCAAACGTCGATGACGACGGTCGGCAATGCCTCGAAACCCGCGCCGGATCGAGCACGCCCGACCACAATCTTCCAGACACGGTGGTGGCGGAGGGGGTGGGATTCGAACCCACGGTGGACTCACGCCCACGGTAGTTTTCAAGACTACTGCCTTAAACCGCTCGGCCACCCCTCCACGAGGAGACTCGCCGCGGAGACTCATTATCCGGGGGCGGAGCGGCGGCGATCAACGCGAAAGATCGGCCGTCGTGACGAAGCAGGGATCCGCGTCGGATTCGACCGCGGGCTCGGAACCCGCGATGCGGCGCGCGAGGTCGTCGACCGCCTGGGCGACTCGCTTCGGCAGGTCGTGCGCCGGAGCGTCCTCGGCGAGGATCGGTCTGCCGAAGGCGGGATCTTCGGGGATCTCGGCCACGATGCGCACGTCTCCGACAAGACCGGTCTCGGCGCAGAACGCCGCAAGGAAGCGCTCGCGCGCGAAGGCGGGCGAGGCGGTGAAGCGATTGAGGACGAGCGAGGGAGCGTAATGCGTCTCGGCACGGCCCCCGCCGTCGTGCATCTCGTTCATGTCGCGCACGAGATCGTCGAGCGAGGTGTAGACGCGCGGAGCCCGGTTCTGCGCTCCGTCGCGCGCGCTGCCGCGCGAGGCGTGGCGCAGGCGCGCGAGATGCAGGAATCGCGCGACGTGGCGCGCCGACCGATGCGAGGGATCGGCGACGACGAGTTGCTCATCGCCGGCGAGGAAGAGATCGAGCACCGCGGGCGCGATCCCCGAGGGAAGATCGACGACGGCGATGTCGGCGTCGAAGCCGCGCATCCCGCGCGCGAGACGACCGACTTCGGCTTCGGTCAGGGACGCGGCGCGAACGGTCTCTTCGACCCCCGCGACGAGCGAGAGGCCGCGGACTTCGCCGAGAGGCCGCGCGGCGCTCGCCGCGGCCTTGGGCCCGTGGCGTAGAAGGCTCGAGACGCCGCTGCCTTCGCGGGGGACGCCGAGCCGCAGATGCAGGTCTCCGGAGCGAAGGTCGAGGTCGACGAGCACGACGCGCAGGTCGCGCCGCGCGAGCGCCACGCCGAGATGGGCGGCCACCGAGGACCGACCCGCACCGCCTTCTCCGGAACCGACCGTCACCACGCGCATCGCGCCTCTCCTTCGACCCCGTGAACATGGGTCGCCGGAGAGGCGCGAGGCAAGCGGCAGACGCTGGCGGACCGAAACGGGATGGGGTGGCGGATCAGCCGCCGAAGCCGCCCTGGCTCGCCTGTTCGAGGAGCGCGGCGCCCCCGAAGAGCATGGCCACGCCGCAACCGATGATGATCGAGACGATGAAGGCCACCGCAACGGCCGCGATCGCCTTACCCAGCGAGAGCTTGTACCACTCCTCGACGACGACGACGGCACAGACGATGCCCCAGATCAGCGCCGCGATGTTGCCCAGGCAGGGAAAGAAGTTCAGGAAGCCGATGAGACCGTTGCCGTGGCCATAGGCGCGCACGAGCCCGAGGAAGCTCCCCTGCCCGCCGAAGATCATCCCGGCGACGAGATGCATGATCCCCGCACCGACGAAGAGCCCGACGAGGCCGCCGATGAGCGACTGCAGGATGCTCGTCACCATGCCCGTGGCGGGTGCGTTGAACATCGCTGCGGTGATTCCAGAAAGAAGCGCGGCCACGACGCCGGCGACCAAGGACGACGCGAGCACCAA
This sequence comes from uncultured Acidobacteriota bacterium, assembly GCA_964586535.1. Classification (GTDB taxonomy): domain Bacteria; phylum Acidobacteriota; class Polarisedimenticolia; order J045; family J045; genus CAZPJJ01. The sequence continues at coordinate 3,651 of CAZPJJ010000188.1, forward strand.
CACGATCGCGGGCACGAGAGCGCCTTCGTCCTCGCCGGTTTCACGAATGGCGTTGCGGTTCAACGTCGCGATGCTGAACGCTCGCGAGAACATTTGGCCGATCATGCAACCCTCCTGCCAGGCCTGCCTGGCCGATTCTCCTGCCCCGGACGCAGTCCAGCGGCGATCCACGACGTCTCGGGAGATCCGCCGCCGAAGTGCGAATGGGCCATCATAAACGCGAGCGCCGCGCGATTGTGCCGCGCGGCGCCCTCCATTCGACGCTGGCCCAGGGCCGTTGGCGGCGGGATTACTCGAGGAACATGGGCAGGCCGACGACCGAGCCGAGCTTGGGCCGGTAGGCCTCGACGTCGTAGTAGCGGTCGACGTTCACGCGCTTGACGCCCTCGCCCACGATGGAGAGGGACTCCGTCGTGTACTTGCCCTCGCGGACGGCGCAGAGTCGGCCGGCTTCGCCACGCAGCAGCAAGTCGGCGGCGATGCGCGCGAAGTTGATCGCGACGAGGCGGTCGAGGGCGTCCGCGGCGCCGGAGCGCATGAGGTAGGCGAGGTTCTGATAGACGATGCCTTGCTTGGTTTTCTTCTTGATGTACTCGCCGAGTTCGAGGCCGATGCCGCCCAGCTTGCGGTGCCCGTAGGCGTCGGGCTCGCCGGTCTCGATGATCGAGCCGCCCTGGAACGACGCCCCTTCGGAAATGGTGATCACGGCGTAGTGGCTGGGGTTGGCCCAGCGGTCGCGGGCGAGGAGGTCGCAGACGCGGTCGGGATCGAAGGGGACTTCGGAGATGAGCGCGCGATCGACCTGCGCGAGGAGCGCGACCATGAGCGAGGTCTCGCCCGAGTTGCGGCCGAAGAGCTCGACGACGAGGAAGCGCTCGTGCGATCCGGCGGGCGAACGCAGGTCGGTGATCATGTTGACCGAGCGGCTCACAGCGGTCGAAAAGCCGATGCAGTAGTCGGTCCCGTAGACGTCGTTGTCCATCGTCTTGGGCACGCCGATGACGGGCACGCCCTCTTGGTGCAGGCGCCGCGCGAACGAGAGCGTGTCGTCGCCGCCGATGGCGACGAGTCCGTCGAGGCCGAGATCTTCGATGGTGCGCATCGCGGCGGCGGTCATGTCGACCTTGCCGTTGGGACCGGGCTCGGGAGCGCCTTCTTTGAGGTGCGGCGGGATCTCCGACGGTTTCACGGCGGCGGGATTGGTGCGGGACGAATGGAGGATGGTACCGCCGGTGCGGTCGATGGTGCGCGTGGTGTCGTGAGTGAGCCGCACGACCCACTCGGACTCCGGGCTCGACGAGCCGCGCCCCGTGGCGAGGAGCGATGCCCAGCCGCGCTTGAGGCCGAGGACCTCGACGCCCGCGTCTTCCATGCGCGAAGTGACAGTCTTGATCACGACATTGAGGCCGGGGACGTCGCCCCCGCCGGTGAGGATGCCGATCTTTCGCATCGCAAGTCCTCTTGGCGCGGGGCCGCGCCGGCCGCGACCCCGCTGGATCCTCGGGAGTGCCTAGAGCCCGAGCTGCGCCATGCGATCGATGAGATCGACGACGCGCTGCGAGTAGCCCCATTCGTTGTCGTACCAGCTCAGCACGCGCAACTCGCGCGGCCCGACCATCTGCGTCGACTTGCCGTCGAAGATCGAGGAGTGCGGATTGCCGATGATGTCCGAGGAGACGATGTCGTCCTCGGTGTACTCGAGCACGCGCTTGAGCGGGCCTTCGGCCGCTTCGCGCATCACGCGGTTGACTTCGTCGATGGTGGTCTCGCGGCGCAACTGCACGACGAGATCGACGACCGAACCGTCGGAGACGGGCACGCGCACGGCCATGCCGTCGAGTTTGCCCTTGAGGTGCGGCATGACTTTGCCGACGGCGCGCGCGGCGCCAGTCGTCGTGGGGATGAGATTCGTCGCGGCGGCGCGGGCGCGGCGGAAGTCCTTGTGCGGGACGTCGGCCAGGCGCTGGTCGTTGGTGTAGGCGTGGACGGTCGTCATGAAGCCACGCTCGATGCCGAAGCTCTGGTCGAGCACCTTGGCCACGGGTGCGAGGCAGTTCGTCGTGCAGGACGCGTTGGAGACGATGCGGTGCTCGGGCCGGAGCGTATCGTCGTTGACGCCGAGCACGATGATCGCGTCGACTTCGTCCTTGGGCGGCACGGTGAGGATCACCTTCTTGGCGCCTGCGGCGAGGTGCGGCTCGAGCTTCGCGCGATCGCGGAAGACGCCCGTCGCCTCGACGACGACATCGACACCCCAGCGGTCCCAGGGGATGTCGGCGGGGTTCTTCTCGGCCGAGAGGTGGATCTCGTGATCGCCGACGCGGAAGGAACCGTCCCCGGCGACGATGGGCTGGTCGAAAACACCCATCACCGTATCGTACTTCAGCAGGTAGGCGAGTTGGTCGCCGCGGAAGAGATCGTTGATGCCGACGACGTTGATGTCGTCGCGGTCGCTCATGATGCGGAACACGGCGCGGCCGATGCGGCCGAAACCGTTGATGCCGACGCGCACGCTCATGCCGCCTCCTCGCCGAGCAGGCCGTCCTGCTTCGCCACGAGACGAAGCAGATCCACGACGCGGTGCGAATAGCCCCAACTGTTGTCGAACCAGGCGATGCACTTCACGAGATTGCTGTCGAGCGTCATCGTCGCCAGCGAATCGAAGACCGACGAGTACTCGGTGTTCACGACGTCCGAGGAGACGATCGGGTCCTCTTGGTACTCGAGGATGTCGCGGTAGGGCCCCGAGGCCGCCGTGCGCATCACCTCGTTGATGCCTTCCTTGGTGAGCGGGCGCTTGGCCCAGATCGTGAAGTCCACGATCGAACCGTTGGGAACCGGCACGCGCAGGGCCGAAGCGCGGACGCGGCCGCGCAGATCGGGGAGCACCTGATCGAGCACGTGCGCGCAGTTGGTGTCCGACGGAACGATGTTCTCGGCGGCGGCGCGCGACATGCGCATGTCGTCGCCGGGCACGTCGGCGAGCCGCTGCACGTTGGTGTAGGCGTGGACTGCGGTGATGTGCGCGCGGTCGATGCCGAAGGCCTCGTGGAGCGTGTGGAGCACGGGCGCGGCGCAGTGCGCGGTGCACGACGCGTTGCTGAGGATCTTGTGCTCGCGCGTCACGCGGTCGTGGTTGATCCCGTAAATCACCGAGATGTCCGGTTCGTCGGAAGGCGGTGCGCAGAGGATGACGCGCCGCGCACCGACGTCGATGTGCTTCTGGAGCGTCGCGCGCGCGTGATCGCGGCCGCTCGCTTCGATGACGTAGTCGACGCCGAAGTCCGCCCAGTTCACGTCGCCGGGGTTGCGTCCCGAAAGGAACGGGATCTCGCGTCCCCACGTGTAGAGCCGGCCTTCCCGATGCGTCACCTGGCTCGGGAAGCGGCCCAGGATCGAGTCGTAGCGCAGCAGGTACGTCAGCGCGGAGTGCTCCGCGATGTCGCTGATCGCGCCGATCCTGATCTCGTCGCTGCGATGAAGGATCCTGAAGAGGTTCCTTCCGATGCGACCGAACCCCATCAGTCCGATCGTCACTGCCATGTTTGCTTACCTCCGGGTTCCCGTGGCCAGGGATTGAGCAGATGCGGCGCGTGCCGCGCTTGGCACTCGCCGGCCCCCGCTCGTTCTGGCACGGAGAGGGCATTGTAGCCGTCCGCAAGCGACCGCACTATCCGCGGGCCCGGATGTAGACTCTCGCCGGCTCGCGCAGGGGTCGCGGCGTGCCGCTTTCGGTGCCGCGCGGCACCGTCTGGGTGTACCTTCCGGCCGCGCCCCGCGTTCAAACCCGCCGTCCGGAGGGGTCATGGCTCTGCACGCATCGACGCGCCGGATCGTGCTTCGCCTGACCCTCATCGCTTCGCTGCTAGCGCTCTACCCGCTCTCGATCCTCGGCCTCAAGCTTTTCGTCCCCTCGACGACGGGATCGCCGCTCGCCGCCGATCTCGCGCTCGAAGTCGTGCCCGGAGACTTTCCGTGCGCGACGCTCGCGGCGCTGACGATCAAGAACCGCGACGACCACGAGGTGACGGTGCGCCGAGTGACGCTGCTCGTGCTCGACGGCGAGACGGCCATCCTCTCGCGCATCGAGGAAGGTCCGGCGGTGGCGGCGCGCATGGGCGGCGAGGCCGTGCTCTCGCCGGGGCAGAAGTTCGTCATGGACCCGCTCTGTCTGGAGATCCCCGACGCGGTCGAGGCGCGCGCCTATCTCGCGACGGCGGAACTCTGGGATCCGGTCTCGTCTCGCACGGTGACCGTCCAGAGCCTCCTCGAGGGCGCTCTCGGCGCGACGCCCGC
>CAZPJJ010000189.1:0-7921 GCA_964586535.1 uncultured Acidobacteriota bacterium
GTACAGGGGCGAGGGGAGAGCGCGAGAGCGTTTCGTTGAGCGTCACACGGGAGCGCTCGATCGCACCCTCTGCCGCGATCTCGCGGGGCCGCAGCCCAGAAAGCGCCGCTTGCGCCTGAAGCAAGTCGAGCCGAGTCCCCGTGCCGATCTCGAGGAAATCGCGGGCTTGTTGAACCTGACGCTCGCGCGAGGTCCGCTCGGCGGCGAGGACGTCGACCTGGCGCTCGGCGAGCGCCAGCCCGTAGAGCGCCACGACGGCTTGCCGGGCCGCCTCGGCCTCGGCTTCGACGACTTCCAATCGAAACCGCTCCCGCAGGACTTCGGCGGCGCGGATACCCGCGCGGATCTTCCCGAAGGAGTAGAGCGTCTGTTCCACGTGGACGCCGTAGTAATAGCTGGTCAGCGTCTCGGGTGAAGGGTCGAAACGAAAGAGATCGCGGATCGCGTCGAGGACCGGATCCGAAGTTCCGTCGGGGTCCGAGTCGCCAGAGCCGAGCTCCGAGAACTGCGGGCTGTTGAGCAGCGCGGGGTCGCGCGAACGCGACACCGAGACATCGGCTTCGATTTTCGGCAGGGCGCCCGAACGCGCCTCTCGGATCTGCTCCTCGAGTTCGACCAAGCGCTCGCGGGCGCGCAGGACGTTCGGGTGAGCCCCGATGGCCAGGTCGACTGCCGTTTCGGGAGTCAGGACGAGGGATTCGTCGGTCGCCCGCGGGGCGGAGGTGCAGGCCAGCAGGACCGTCAGGCAGAGCCCGAACCGGCGGAGAGCCGGGCTTCCGCCCTGGAGCGTCGATCGCATGACGGGGAGTTCTCCTTCGATGCGGATCGCGCAAGGATAGTCCCGGCCCCTTACGAATCAACTCGTTCGTTGCGTACTCGCGGGCCGGAGCGATTGGCCAGGATCAGCGGTCGGAAGCCGGGTTTGACCGGTCCGGCCCGGGCACTCTAAGTTCACTCCCGAGCGGACTCTCCAGCCGCGGGAACTGAGGCTGCGATGCGCTTTTCGGTTTTCACCCCGGTCTACAACCGCAGGGATACGATGCCCCGCGTCTGGGAGAGCCTCCGCAGCCAGACGAATCGCGACTTCGAGTGGATCGTCATCGATGACGGCTCGAAGGATGGCGTGCTCGACCTATTGCGCGAGTACCAGAAGCAGGCGGACTTCCCGATGATCGTCGAGCGCTTCGACGTGAATCGGGGCAAACACGTTGCGTGGAACCGCGCTGCGGCCCTCGCCAAGGGGGAACTCTTCGTAGTTGCCGACTCGGACGACGCCTTCGTGCCGGAGAGCCTCGCGGTCTTCGAGCGCGAGTGGGCGGCGATCGACGAAGCGGAGCGGCGGCATTTCGCGGGCATCACGGTGCTCTGCAAGGACAGCCGCACGAACGAGGTCATCGGCGAGCGCTTCCCCGCGTCGCCCTTCGACACCAACGCGCTGGAACTGGCCTACGTCCACGAGATCGGCGGCGAGAAGTGGGGATGCGTGCGCACCGACCTGACGCGCGCGTTTCCCTTCCCCGAAGTCACGGGGAGCCACTTCGCCGAGAGCTTCCTGTGGTTTCACATCGCCCGCACGCACAAGACGCGCTGCCTGAACGAGGTTCTTCGCATCTTCTTCGACGACCCGCGTCCCGACCGGTTGACGCAGGAGCGGCGCGCCGCCAAGCCGCGCCAGTCGTACGAAAGCGCCTACGTCTGGAACTACTCGCACCTCAACATGAACGGCGACTACATGACGGCCCATCCTCGAGAGGTCGTCGTCACGCTGGTCAACCTCTCCCGGGCCGCGCTCGTGCTGCGCCGGCCCTTCTTCGAAGCGCTGCGTCAGCTCGAGCGCGGATGGCATCGGCTCGCGCTGGTCGTTCTGCACCCGCTCGCGCTTGCCCTCTACGCGCGCGATCTGCGCCGCGGCCGCATCGCGAGCTAGCTCCGCGCGAGTCAGAACCGAAAGTTTCGGCGGCTTCGGCGCGAACGAAAATGAGGCGCCCAGCGAGGGCGCCTCTTCGTTTCGAGACGGAGACTCGATCAGCGACCGATCTTGCCGCCGTCGCGGCGTGCGACTGAGCAGACGCTCGGACGCGCCGGCTGCATGCCGTCGGGGAAGTTGCTGATCGGGTTCTCGAAAGTGCCGCCCTCGCCCGGGTGCTGGACCGCGGAGAAGACCGACTTGTAGTCGAGCGAGAACTCGGGGCCGCAGTTCTCGGCACCCGCCGGGACCGAGAGGAACTGTCGGAGATAGCCGCGGTTGGGACCGCTCGTCGGCACGGCATGGAGCGCGTCGTTGGCGCCGAGCGTGCCCGGCTGGCCGTCGGTACCGATCCAGAGATTGCCGTCGCCGTCGAAGACGATGTTGTCGGGCGACGAGATCGGACTGACGAGTTCGGGCTTGTCGAAGCCCGCGAAGAACGTCCCGTGCGACGCATCGGCGGGGTTACCGCAGAGCATGAAGATGTTCCACGAGAAGGTCGTCGACGTCGCGTCGCCGTCCGTCTCGTTGAGTTCGATGATGTGGCCGTAGCGGTTCGGACCACGCGGGTTCGACGCGTTCACCTGTGACGCGGAGCGGCGGGTGTTGTTGGTGAGTGTGACGTACACCGTACCCGTGCGCGGATTCGGCTCGATGTCCTCGGGGCGATCCATGCGCGTCGCGCCGACCACGTCGCCTGCGAGGCGCGTCTTGATGAGCACGTCGGCCTGGCTGGTGAACCCGTTGATCTCCGTGAGCGGACCCTCGCCGTAGACGAGTGGGATCCACTCGCCCGAGCCGTCGTCATCGAAGCGGGCGACGTAGAGCGTGCCCTCGTCGAGGAGGTCGAAGTTCGCCTTGCGATCGGAGCCGTTGTAGCGGCCCGCCGTGACGAACTTGTAGACATAGTCGAAGACTTCGTCGTCGCCGGTGTAAACGACGACCTGGCCCGTCGGAGCGAGGGTGGTCGTCGCACCCTCGTGCTTGAAGCGACCCATGGAAGTGTGCTTGCGCGGCACGAACGTGGGGTCGTACGGGTCGATCTCCACGATCCAGCCGAAGCGGAAGTTCTCGTTCGGTTCCTTCGTCAGATCGAACCGGTCGTAGTGGTTCTCCCAGCGCCGCGGGCTCGAGCCGCCGGGAATTCCGTAGCGACTATTGACAGACTTCCTCTCGTCTCCGTCCGCGAGCAAGTTGTTGTTGGCGAAGTACTGATTGAAGTTTTCTTCGCACGTCAGCACCGTGCCCCACGGCGTCTTGCCGGCGGCGCAGTTGTTGAGCATGCCCTCGACGGTGACGCCGGTGGGGTCCGCGGCGGTCTGCAGCCACGGGTGGCCTACGGCCGGTCCGGTGAGGACCATCGGCGTGAAGCCCGTGATGCGGCGATTGAACGGCGAGTTCTGCACATAGTTCCAGGTTCCCTCGGCGTTGCGGCGAATCTCGACGACGGCTGCGCCGTGTGCCGAGAGTTCGACGTCCACTTCGTTCTTGGTAGGGTTGCCCGGCACGTAGTTGGGGAACATCTGGATCGGGTTCGTGTACTCGTGATTCACGACGAGCAGAGCCTGGTCAGTGTCGATCTCGACGGCGTAGCCCGCGCCGGCGGCGAGTCCGGTGCCGACCTGTCGCGCCACGCGGGAGGTGACCGGACCGAGCGGGAAGAAGCCCACGTAGTCACAATTGAAACCGAACTGAACGTCCTGCGACTCGCGCGTCTGGTTCATGACGTCGAACTCGGGGGCATCGGCGGTCATCGGGTCGCCCCAGCGGATGACGACGTTGGAAACGTACCCTTCCGGCACGACGAACGAGTCTTCGTCGGCAGGCCGCGGGGAGATCGGCGTAAAGGTCAGCGTGTCGGTCCCGGCAGCTTCGGTCGAGGCGAGAGCGCCGAGCATTTCCTGCGGCTTGACGACGAAGAGCGGCGCCGCGGCGAGAGAGCCTTTGAGAAACGAGCGGCGCGCGAAACGAGCTCGAGCGACCTCTTCGAACGTCCTTCCGAGAGCCGTTTCGTGGCTCGTGCCGACTTCTTCCGCTTCCTCGTGCGAGCGAACGATGTCGTCGACCTGATCGTTGTCGAGCATGCGCAGTGCCTCCATTCATGAGAAAAAACAGCATCAGTACTATCGCGATTTCTAAAAACACACTGCATCGTGACAGGTGCGTTTGACGGCGCTGCGACGCACGGGTGAAAGCCGCCGTCATCTGCGCACCCCGGATGCGGCGCGGAACGAGTGATTTAGTAAATCGCAAGCGGGTGCCGCGATGAGCGCTCGCAGCAGACGATCGTCACACCTTCGTGAGAGCGTGGAGTGACACTTCGTGGGAACCTCACCGCAATGCGGGACTTCTCCGTCGCCCGGGCAACGGGCGCGGCTCGCGGGAGGTAGTCACGATGCTTGCGCTGCTCGGCCCGATCGGGTTCCCGGAAGTCGTGTTGATTCTGGCGGTCCTCGCGTTGCTCTTCGGGGCGCGCAAGCTTCCCGACCTCGGTCGTGGTCTCGGAGACGGCATCCGCAACTTCCGCAGCGCCATGCGCGACGTTCACGCGGCGGACGACGCGGCGCCGGCGATCGAGGCCCCGAAGGTCAACGACCGTCCCAGCGCGTGACCTCGCGATGTTCGACATCGGTGGTCCCGAATTCCTGGCTCTGATCGTCCTGGGCCTTCTCTTGCTCGGACCGCGTCGCTTGGCGTCGGTCGCCCGCGATGCTGGCGCGCTCGTCGCGAAAGGCAAGCGGCTCTATCGCGAGTCCGTCGGTACCCTCGAGCGTGAGCTCGCGGTCGAGGAGGTGCGCCAGCAAGTCGAAGCCGTCCGGCGCCAGGCGGCGGTGACCGAGCCACCCGCCGTTCGCGTCATCCCTACGTCCGCGACGACGGCCGCGCCCGCGCTCGCCCCGGACGCCCGATCGGGTACCGCTCAGCAAGTCAGCGCAAGCGGGACCTGATCGCCCTTCCCGCCGCGACCACGACATAAGTCGTTCCCGCGAGGACGATCGTGACGGCGCCCGAGGGCAAGTCGGGGCCATAGCTCAGGGCGAGTCCGGCCGTCGTCAGGAGCGCGCTGAGCGCGACCGCGATGACCATCGTGCGCAGGAGCGTGGGCGATCCGATGCTCGCGATCGCCGCCGGAATCGTCAGCAGCGCGATGACGAGCACGATCCCGACGAAGCTCGCCAGAAGCACGACCGTGAGCCCTGTGAGCACGAGAAGCAGCAGATGGAAGACAGATGTCCGCACGCCCCGCAGGCGCGCGAACTCTTCGTCGAAGCAAGTCGCCAGGATGGGTTTCCAGCAGAGGATCGCGACGCCGAGCACGATGGCGTCGAGCAGCACCATGAGCAGCAGGTCCTCGCGGCTGACGAGCAGCACGTTGCCGAAGAGATAACCCATGAGGTCCTGACCGTAGCCCGGCGTGCGGCTCATGAAGAGCACGCCGATCGCCATGCCGATCGCCCAGACCGAGGCGATCAGCGTGTCCTCGCGCTCCTTCCACCGCAGGCCGACGACGCCGATGACGACGGCGGCGAGCAGCGCCGCGACGATCGCGCCGTGCAGCGGTCTGATCGCGATGCCGTGAACCTCGGCGACATAACGCGCGGCGCCGATGCCTCCGAGCACGGAATGTGCGATGGCGCCCGCGATGACGCTGATCCGGCGCACCACTACATACGAGCCGACGACGCCCGAGGCGACGCTCGCCAAGAGCCCGGCGGCCAAAGCGTTCTGCAGGAAGCCATGCTGCGCGAGCGCTCCGAAGAACTCCGTCATCGGTGCTCTCCCACGTCGTGATCGTGCCGTACCAGCGCCAGATCCTCGCCGTAGAGGTCGCGCAGGACCCTGCCGTTGACTTCGCTGGTCGGATGGACGCGAACGCGTCGATGCACGCAGACGACCTTGCTGACGAAGCGCGACACGAAACCGAGGTCGTGCGAGACGAGGACGACGGTCATTCGGCTAGCAAGACCCGCGAGAAGATCGTGAAAATGCGCCCCGGCGGCTTGGTCGACGTTCGCGGTCGGTTCGTCGAGCAGAAGGAGCGCTGGCTCCGAGGCGAGCGCGCGTGCGATGAGAACCCGTTGCCGCTCACCGCCCGAGAGCGCGGCGAAGGGGCGCTTCTCGAAACCCTCGAGCGCCACGTCGGCCAGCGCGCGTTGGGCGGCGCGCACGTCCGTTCGCGAGTGGCCGCCGAACCATCGTGCCTGATGCAGTCTTCCCATCAACACGACGTCGAGAACTCGCACCGGAAAGCGCGGATCGAGCGCGGTGTGCTGAGGCATGTAGCCGACGAGGGGACGCGCTTGCCGCGGGTCTTTTCCGAGCACGCGAATCTCGCCGCGAGTGGGCGTCTCGAGACCGAGCAGCAGGCGTAGCAGCGTCGTCTTGCCGCCCCCATTGGGGCCGACGATCGCAACGATGTCCCGGCGGTCGATCTCGATGTCGACGTCCTCGAGCACGGGACGGCCGTCGTCGTACGCGAACGAGACCCGGTGCATCGCGAAGGCAGGCCGGTCGTTGGTCGTCGTCGTCACGGCTTCAACGTCCGTGGGCGCGAGCGACGGCGTGGCCGATCGCGCCGATCGCTTTCGGAAGGTCGTAGAGCAGCGGGTCGGCGTCGACGACCTGGATGCGGAGTTCGCGCGCCAGCGTCTGGGCAGCCGGACTTGGGTGTTGAGGTTGGACGAGGACGATCCTCGCGTTCTCACGGCGCGCCCGCTCGACGAGAGCGACGAGATGCTTGGGGCCGGGCTCCTTACCGTCCACTTCGACGGCGAGTTGCTTCAAGCCGTAGCGGCCGAGCAGATTGCCATAGGCCGGGTGCGTGACGAGCACCGTCGATCCGGCGAGCGGGTCGAGACGAGCGCTGAGTTCGCGATCGAGTGCATGGAGACGGTCGAGGACGCGCGCGAGGTTCGCTTCGAATTCCGTCCGCCGGTCGGGACGGAGCGAGGCGAGCGCCTTCGCGATGTCCTCGGCGTGCCGGGCCGCGAGCCGGGGATCGAGCCAGAAGTGAGGATCGGTGTCACTGTGCTGGCAGTCGTGTGCTGTGTGATCCGCAGACGAGATCGGCGGATCGACGAAATGAAGCCCCGCGTGCGTCGCGCGAACCTTCTCGACGAGTTGCAATTCGAAGGGCATTCCCGTCGCCACGAGCAGTGCCGACTGCATCACGGCCGCCACCTGTTTCGGAGTCGGCTCGTAATGATGCGGCGATTGTCCCGGGCGGATGAGCACATCCGTCGTCACCCATTCGCCGCCGATCTGGTCGACGAGAAAAGCCTGCGGCGCGATACCCACCGTCACTCGAATCCGCGCGTGCGCGTCGCCGGCTAACGCCGCGATTGCGCTTGTCGCGATGAGCGCGAGCCCTGCCAAGCAGAGCCGCAAGCGGGGGCGGCGAGTCCGGTTCATTTCGAGCCTCCGTGGCACGGGTCGTCCGCGTCGGCATGGTCGAGGACTTCGTGTGCGTGGCAGACCAGTCGCGGCGTGCGGCACTGCTCGCAGCTCTCGACCGAGTGGATCCTGGCGAACTCCTGCCAGTGACGCTTTTGCGGACCGGTGAGGATCCCGCTGCCCCTGCAAACGGGGCAGACCCCATCGAGCGCCGCAAGGATCGCCTCACGGATGAACTCGGATCGATTCGAAATTCCGCGCATGGCATCGACCAGTTCCGGATCGGCCTTGAACGTGATGATTTCCGGTCGACGCCGAGCGTCCGCCATGGGTTTTGCCTCCGGCCGTCGAGTGCGACCGGCAAGATAATACCTGTTATTACCCGCACCGCCAGACGCTGGCGCTGCCTCGGGTGAGTTGGAACCAGCCCTCCGTTGCGCGGAACGCGCCCTGCGGCTACCATTCCGCGCTCATCTCGGCGGGATGTCCCGCTGGCGATACGCACGCGCACCTCACCGCCAAGCCGCTTCGTGGCGTCGTGAGCGGAGGAGGACGCGCCCC
>CAZPJJ010000190.1:0-7747 GCA_964586535.1 uncultured Acidobacteriota bacterium
TCCAGGGCGGCACGGCCCGGGTGCAGGAAGACGATACCCTGCTCTCGCTGGGCACGTCAGCGCGCCGCTCGCCCCCGAGAGCGCCGTCGATTGGCACGAAGGGCACCAGGCGCGCGTCACGGCGATCCACAGCGGCGCGGCGATCGTGCCGCTCGGCCGGGCTCTCCTCGCCGAGCGCGACGGCCGCTACTACGGCGCCGACGAGCGCGGCGTCTTTCGCTTCGAGGTACTGCCCGACAAGACGCAATACCCCACGACACGCCACGGTCACGGGTTCGCGCTGCTCGCCGACACGCACGGCTACTCGGCGATCGCCGAGCAGGCCATCCGCGAAGACATCGACGTCGCCATGGCCTGCGGCGACAGCCGCGGCAAGATGCACGCCGCGCTGTATCTCGCCGCGCGCGGCATCGATGCGTACTTCCCCTGCGACCGCTTCGTCGGCCTCGTGCTCGGCTACGAGGGCGAGGGCACGCTCATCGGCTCCGCGCCGTTGCGCCTCGAAGGCGACGGCACGGCGATCATCGGCGACCAGCCCATCACGATCTGGCGCGGCGAGCGCGTCATCGCCCAGGACGCCCCCGACGACGGCGACATGCGCTACTGCGACGCCCCGCGCCGCTACTTCGAGACGCTCGCGCAGGCCTTCCAGCTCGACGTCGACATCGTACGCGTCGACGACGTCGGCCAAGCGAACCGAGTCGTCGCGCGCGCCCTCTCCACCGGCGCCCGCGTCATCGGCGTGCGCGTCATGACCGACGACGACGCCACCCCCGTGCTGCGCTGGCTCGACGCCTCCCCCAAGCACCGCGCCGTGCTCTTCCACAGCGCGCCCTACCCCGCCGGCCGCCGGGTTTACGAGCGCTTCCCCTCGCAGACGACCTTCGGTGATCCGCGCCCACGGTTCGTGACCCGCACCCGCTAGGGACGCGCTTCTCGCACGAGAACCCGACGGTCCGCCCGATACCATCGAACCTGCTTGCCCCGCCGCCCCACCCCGAAGACCAGCCCCGCGGGCGCGCGGCCGCGCACGCGCAGCAAGTCGCCGTGGACGCCGCGGTGGTGGTGGTATTCGCAGAGCGTGACGCGGTTCTCGGGCTCGTCGCCGCCCCCCGCTGAGCGGAAGACGATGTGGTGCTGGTCGAGATTCGCGCGCGACGTGCAGCCCGGGACCGCGCAGCGGTAGCCGTCGCGTTCGACGATGCGGCGCCGCGGGCCCCTGTCGTGCTCGAGCGCGTACTCCACCAGCAGCGACACCAGGCTCATCCAGTGTGGGAGCCCTTGATCCTGCGCCCAGCGCGCCCGTGTGCGCAGTAGCGCGGAAAACCGCCTCGCCAGATCACGCTCCAACACGAAGTACCGCCTCCGTTGACGCAGCTCGCTTTCGTGCTCGACGGCAAACGTCACCAAGTGGCGGATGCGCGCGGCAGTCATCCCCGGCTGAAAGTGCAGCGACGCGAACCACGCTTCGTCCGCCGGCGGCGGCGGGGCCGGTTCGCCCAGCGCGCGCTCGCGAGCGACCAAACGCACGTGATCGCGAAGCCGGCGCACCGTGATCGCACGCGCGTCCGCCACCCAGCGCTCGACGCTCTCCTCATCGTGACCGCCCCGCCCGAACACGCGCCCCAGCAGCACCACCTGCTCGCTCGACACCTCGCCCGCACGCCACGCCTCGCCCAGCGCTGACCACTCCGCAGCGGCGCGTGCGATCGAGAGCAGCTTGCGCGTCGACGCGGCGCTCAGCCCCACGTGCTCCACGGCAAACGTCTCAAAGTCGCGTGAGGTCAGGGCGTGAAGCGCGCGAAGCTCGCGCAAACACTCAGCCAGCACCACCTCGCCTGCGTGCCTCGCCTCGAGAATCGCTCGGATGTCGTCGATGGGAGCGTCATCGCTGAAATCGTGTGGCGTCGCCTCGCCGCTCGCGGGGACTTCGCCACGCACGACCGCCCCGTTCAGCAGCTCCGCGAGCTCTCGCCCGCGCGCCGCCCTCGTCGCGGGGCCGATCGCGTCGGCCAGCAGGCCTTCCACCATCGCGACGAACTCCTGCCCCTCCTTCAATAGTTCACCTTCGGTCATCCCGCGCCGCCGCAACCACGCGCGCGCCGAGAGCGCGCGCTCGCCGGGGGCGTTCGTCGGCGGAGCCTCCGTCGCGATCGTGCCCCCTTCAGCCATCGCGTCCTCGTCGCCGAGGTCGTCCGCAGCGAACGTCGCGTCATTCGACGTCGACGCCTCGCCCACGGGACTCCCGCTCGCGCTCGCGCTCGCGCTTGCACCGAGACGCGACGCCTCACCCTCCGCTACCAACGCTTCGATCAACGACGCCGGCGTCTGCTCGCTGCCGCAGACCGCTGCGTGAAGCTCCAGCACCTCATCGAACGCCGCGTGCACCGCCTCCGGTGCCGTGATTGCCACCCAATGTCGCGCCCCTTGCGGCGCGCGCTGCATCCCGCGCGGGCGCGACGATTCATCCATCGCCGCGTCCCGCGCCGCCGCTCGCGCATGCCGCACATCCGCGAGCACCTGCCGCACCGACACCGCGCGGGCCCGCGCGATCCAGGCCGCGAGCGTGTCCTCGTCCGCGACACTCGCGATCGCATGCGCCGCCACGGCGCCCAACGGCGCGCCGCCGTCCGCACCGAGCATCGCGCGCTCCAGTCCCGGCATCGCCAGCAGCGCACGCCCCAGCGCCGCCTGCTGCCGCAACCAGCGCGGCGATCGACCCAGCAGCTCGCGTGACACATCGCTCTGGCGCGCGTGGCCGCTGTCCTCCCAGGCGCGCCCATCGCAGAAGTGCGCGCACGCCTTCGCCAGCGGCACATCGACCACGACGAGCGCACGCGCCACCGCGCGGGCCGTCGTCGTCAGATCGCTCGCCAGCGGCGACGGACACGAGACATCGTGGATCGACGGACTCGGCGTCGCGACCGCGGGTGAAGATGACAGCCAGGAGGGGAGCGGGAGGGTCGCGTCCATGCGGGTGCTCCGAGTGAAGAACATTATTCTATCGTACGGAGATTCGCGGCGCATTGATTTTCGAGGAAAAGTCTTCGCGCGCTGTCCCGCGCGTGAGAAACGCGAGCCCGCGCGCTCGCGGATCACGGAGCAGAGGGCATCGTGACGACACCGATGACCGGCATCGCGTTCGACGAGGCACCGAGGCACGCGCAACGCGTGCGCGCCGTAGGCGGGCAGCCGTGCTGCCCGCGTCTCACAACCGCGGCTCGTCAATCCTCCGGATCGAGATCCTCGGTTTCGCACAACGTTGGGTGCGGCGAGCATGGCTCGCCGCCTACGGGCTCGCCGCCCACGAAGAATCGGGGCACGCGCAACGTGGGATGCGGCGAGCATGGCTCGCCGCCTACGGCCGCCCGCCCCTCAGCGCATCAACCGGTCCGCCTGCGTCGCCCAGTCGAAATCTTTCTGGCTGATACCAGCCGCGTCGTGCGTGGTCAGATCGATGACGACCCGGTTGTAGACGTTGAACCACTCGGCGTGGTGGTCGAGCTTCTCCGAGACGAGCGCCATCGCGCTCATGAACGAGAATGCCTCGACGAACGAGTCGAAGCGCAGCTCGCGGTGGAGCTTGCCGTTCTCGATCGTCCAATCCTCGAGCGAGGCGAGTTTCTCCTGTACCTCGGCGTCCGTCAGTTTCGCAACACGTCCCATGGCGGCCTCCTTTGCGAGCCTTGCGGGCCTTGCGACCCCTGCTCGCGGGGCACTTGGCTTACGCAAGGACACCACCGAGGCACGAGTCGCGCAAGCCGGTAGAATGGCGTTTTCCGAGGAGCCGCGAAAAGCTCATGCCACGCCGACCCCTCGTCCGACGTGTTGGTTTCGTCTTGCTCGCCCTCGCCGGCATCGCCTTCGCGGGCGCCGCGGGCGCGGGGCTCTGGCTCAACGCGCGCCTCCAGGGCTCTCTGCCCGTGCTCGACGGCGAGATCGCCATCGCCGGCGCCGTCGCGGAGGGGACCGACCTCGAGCACCCCGCCCGCATCGAACGCGACCAGCGGGGCCGCGCGACGATCGTCGCGCGCACGCGCCGCGACCTCGCGTTCGCGACTGGGTTCCTTCACGGCCAAGAACGCTTCTTCCAGATGGACCTCACGCGGCGCCGCTCGGCCGGCGAACTCGCAGCGCTCATCGGCGAGGGCGCGCTCGGCCTCGACCGCGCGATGCGCGTCCATCGCTTCCGCCGTGTCGCGCGCGAGGCGGTCGCCACCGCGCCGCCCGAGCACCGCGCGCTCATTGCCGCCTACACGCGCGGCGTCAACGCGGGACTCGCCGCCCTCGACAAGCCGCCCTTCGAGTACGCCGCGCTGCGCGTCGATCCCTCGCCCTGGCTCGATGAAGACGTTGCGCTCGTCCTGTTGAGCAAGTTCGTGCTCCTGCAGGGTGGCACGTGGCGCACCGAGGCGGCTCTGGGCACGATGCGCGACACGCTGCCGCCCGCGCTCTTCGCGTTTCTCGCGCAGAGCGGCACGACATGGGATTCCCCGATCGACGGCACCGTCACCCTGGCGCTTCCCGCGCCCGGACCCGACGTCGTCGATCTTCGCGCGCCCGCGCCTGCTGCCGCGAGAGCACCCGCGACGATCCGCGCACCACGCGACGTCGCCGCCCCGCAAGCCCAGGACGAGCATCCCGTCCTCGGCAGCAACGCGTGGCTCGTCGGCGCCGCGCGCACTGCGACAGGCGGCGCGCTCGTCGCCAACGACATGCACCTGCCGCTCGCCGTGCCGCCGGTCTGGCTCTACGCCTCGCTCGTCCTCGAAGACGCCGGCGGCCGCGAGACCCGCCGCTTCACGGGCGTGACGCTCCCCGGCGCGCCCGCGCTCGTCGTCGGTTCGACGGGCACGATCGCGTGGGGCTTCACCAACAGCTACACCGATGCCGCCGATCTCGTCCTCGTCGAGCAGGATCCCGCCGCCCCAGAAGAGCGCTACCTCACGCCAGACGGCCCGCGCGCCTTCGAGCAGGCGGTCGAACGCATCGATGTCGCGCGCGGCGACTCCGTCGACGAGACGATCACGCTCACGATGTGGGGACCGGTCATCGGTGAGGACGCACAAGGAAGGCCGCTCGCGCTGCGCTGGACCGCGCACGATCCGCGCGCCGTCAACCTCGCGCTCCTCGATCTGGAATCCGCTACGACCGTCGACGAGGCCGTCGTCATCGCGCAGCGCTCCGGGATCCCCGTGCAGAATTTCCACGTCGGTGACGCGTCCGGCCGCATCGCGTGGACGCCCATGGGTCTCCTGCCGCGCCGCTTCGGCTTCTCCGGCACGATCCCCGAGAGCTGGGCCGACGGCACGCGCGGCTGGAGCGGCTACCTCGAGGGCGCCGAGATCCCCGCCGTCGTCGATCCCGCCGAAGGCCTGATCTGGACCGCCAACTCCCGAGTCGTCGGCGGCGACGCGCTGCGAACGATCGGCGACGGCGGCTACGCGCTCGGCGCCCGCGCGCGCCAGATCCGCGACGGCCTGCGCGCGATCCCGAGCGCGAGCGTCGCCGACATGCTCGCGGTCCAGCTCGACGACCGCGCGCTCTTCCTGGAGCGTTGGCAGCAACTCCTGCTCGCCACCCTCGACGACGACGCCCTCGCCGCCGATCCGCGCCGCGCCGAGGCGCGCGCGCTCGTCGAGCGGTGGGGTGCGCGCGCGTCCGTGGACTCCGTCGGCTATCGCCTCGTGCGCGCCTTCCGCAACACGGCGGTGGATCTCGCCCTGGAGCCGCTCTTCGCACCCTGCGCCGCCGCCGACGATGGCTTCTCGACGCGCGGCCTGCGCCAGCTCGAGGGCCCCGCGTGGACGCTCCTCGAGACGAGACCCATGCATCTGCTCGCCCCTGCCTACGAATCGTGGGACGCACTCCTGCTCACCGCGTTCGATCGCGTGCTCGACGAACTCACCAAGGATGGCCGGCCGCTCGCCGAGCGCACCTGGGGCGAGTTCAACACCTACCAGGCGCGACATCCGCTCTCGCTCGCCGTGCCGATGCTCTCGCGCTACCTCGACCTGCCCGCGCTCTCGCTCCCCGGCGACGGACGCATGCCCCGCGTGCAGGGCCGCTCGTTCGGCTCCTCGCAGCGCATGGTCGTCAAGCCCGGCCGCGAGGCCGAAGGCATCTTCCACATGCCCGGCGGGCAGAGCGGCCATCCGCTCTCGCCCTTCTATGGATCCGAAGAGCGCTCCTGGGCCGAGGGCGAAGCTACGCCCTTCCTGCCCGGCCCCGCGCTCCACACGCTTCGCTTGATCGGGAGACCCTCGTGAAAGCTCACCCCTCGGTCCCGCCCCCAGCCCGCGCGCCACGGCGCGCGCGATCGATCGCGCCACGTTGCGTGCACGTCTCCGTCCTCGCTCTCGCGCTACTTCTCGCAGCGGCCGCCCCCTGGGCCGCGGCCGCGGATGATCCGATGCCGAAGACCTTCCCCTTCCCCGTCCATGAACGCACGCTGCAAAACGGCCTGAAGACGATCGTCATCCCGATGGACGCCGGCGGCCTCGTCTCGTACTACTCCGTCGTGCGCACCGGGTCGCGCGACGAGTACGAAGCGCAACGCACCGGCTTCGCGCACTTCTTCGAGCACATGATGTTCCGCGGCTCCGAGAACTTCCCCGCCGAGGCCTACAACGAGGCGGTCACGCGCATGGGTGCGGACACGAACGCCTACACGAGTAGCGACCTCACCGCTTACTACCTCACCTTCGCCGCGGAGGATCTCGAGCAGGTGATCGTCATGGAGGCCGACCGCTTCCAGCGCCTCGAGTACGCCGAGCAGGCCTTCAAGGACGAATCCGGCGCCGTCTACGGCGAGTACCGCAAGTCGCTCGCCAGCCCCGGCTTCGCGCTGCACGAGAAGACCGTCGAAACCGCCTTCTCCCAGCACACCTACGGCCACACGACGATCGGCTACGAGGCCGACATCGCGCTCATGCCGACGCTCTACGAGTACTCGTGGGCCTTCTGGAACCGCTACTACCGCCCCGAGAACGTCGTGCTCCTCGTGGTCGGCTCGGTCGATCCCGAGCGCGTCTTCACACTCGTCGAGCGCCACTACGCTGCCTGGGAGCGCGGCTACGTGCCGCCCTCGATCACCCCCGAGCCGCCGCAGACCGCCGAGCGCCGCGTCGACGTTTCCTTCCGCGGCCGCACACCGCCGATGCTGCGCGCGGCGTACAAGTTCGACGCCTACGATCCAGCGGACAAGAACGTGCTCGCGGCGACGCTCCTCGCCGAACTCGCTTTCGGCGAGACGAGCGACCTCGCGAAGAAGCTCGTGCTCGACGAGCAGCGCCTGCTCTCGCTCCGTGCGAACGCCGCGCTCTCGCGCGATCCCTACCTCTTCACGATCGACGCCACGATCAAGAGCGAAGCCGACATCGACGCCGTGCTCGCCGAGATCGACAGAACGGCGGCGCGCTTCCGCGAGCAACTCGTCGATGCCGAAAAGCTCGCCCGCGTGAAGTCGCAGGCGCGCTACGGCTTCCTGATGAGCCTCGACGCGCCCGGCCGCATCGCCGGACGCCTCGCGCGCTTCATCGCGCTCACCGGCGGCGTCGGCGCCATCGATACGCACTTCGCGACGCTCGACGCCGTCACGCCCGAGGACGTGCGGCGCGCGGCGCAGCGCTATCTCGTCAGCGAAAAGCGGACCGTGGCCGTGCTGCGGGAGGCCCAGCCGTGAGCCCGCCCGCGATGCGCCCTGCCCTTTTCTTTGCGCTCGCTGCGCTCGCGCTCGTCGCCAGCG
>CAZPJJ010000191.1:0-7694 GCA_964586535.1 uncultured Acidobacteriota bacterium
CGGCAACTACACGCTGACGGTCCCCGTCGGCACGGGCTACGAAGCCAGCGTCACGACCGGAGGCGGCTCCTCGACGATGTGCTGGGAGGATGATCATCTCTGCGCGTCCCAGTCGACCTTCGCGACGAGCAGCAGTGTGGTCTTCATCGCGAACTTCGAATTCGGGACGACGCCCGGCGAAGTCGATGCGACGCAACTCGGCTCGCTCGACGTGGAAAAACGCCCCGGCGGCACGATCGGCGTGGTTTTTGATGCTCTCGCCGGCGGCGAGCCGCGGGTCGACTCCTACAACGTCTACGAGGGTGCGCTCGGCACCTACACCGACGCGACAGTGAAGAGCTGCCGCCTCGAAGAGAACACCGACCTCGAGGATCTCGGCGGCGGACGCTGGCGCTACGACCTGACGCCGGGCTCCGGCAGCACGTGGTACCTGGTGAGCGCCAGCAACATCCTCGGCGAGGGCACTCTCGGCGGCCGCCGCGCGCTGGCCGATCCTTGCGGTGCGACGACCGTCCAAGTGAGCGCTGTTCCCACCAATCCGGAACGCCCGCAGCCGCAGGCCGCGGGAATCGGCGAAGGCGGCGGCCGTTCCTCCTCGGACTTGGTGCTGCCGATCGAGAAAGCGCCATCGGGCCCCAACTCCCACCCCGCGTTTGGCGCGCTCGCGTGGCGCGGCGCGCTGACGCCCGCGCGCTTGGTGCGCGAGAAGCTCGATCCCGAGGCGATCCGCGCGCTCTGGATCGCCCGCGACCAGGGCAGCGACTCCTGGATCGCGAATCTCCAGGCTCATCGGCAAGTCCTCGCGATCGACGCCGTCAACGCTGCGATCCGCATCGATGGCTCATCGTGGACGTCGCTCGCGGCGCGCGAGCGCAGGAATGCGGCGCGCGCCTTCGCCGACTGGCTCGAGGAAAAGAACGCCTTGAAGCGCTTCAGCCTCATCGACGCCACGAGCGGCGAGGAACTCGGCCGCTGGCGTGGATGGAGAGGACTCAGAGAAAGGAAGCACTGAGAGCGTCGCGCTCCTCGCTCGACCGTCGGCCTCGGTAGCTGCCGCCGGCGCTCCATCCGGCGGCAGCCCGAGCGGGACGCCGCGAGAACTCGTTCACTCCAATGCCGCTTCGATCGGACTGCCCGTTCCGCGTCCGCGCAAGGCGAGCCGCGCTTCCTCGACGAAGCAAACGAGCACGGGGACGACGAAGAGAGTCATCAACTCGATCGTCATTCCGCCGAATGTCGGAATCGCCATCGGTACCATCACGTCCGCGCCACGTCCCGTCGATGTGAGAACCGGCAGAAGCGCCAACAACGTCGTCGCCGTCGTCATGAGACAGGCGCGGATCCGCAACCGTCCGGCCTCGACCGTGGCACGGCGGAGATCGGCGACCGTCGCGGGCCTCTCCTCGCGAAGGACTTGCTGCAGGCGCGTGCCCATCACGACTCCATCGTCGGTTGCGATGCCGAAGAGCGCGAGAAACCCGACCCAGACTGCCACCGAGAGGTCGATCGGACCGACCTGAAAGAGATCGCGCAGGTTCGCTCCGAAGAGCGAGAAGTCCAGGAACCAAGGCTGACCATAGAGCCACATCAGGATGAACCCGCCGCTCCACGCCACGAAGACGCTCGTTCCGACGATCAGCGTCATCGCGCTCGAGCGAAAGTGGATGTGGAGGATCACGAAGATCAGGATCATCGCGAGCGGAATCACGAGCGCGAGCTTGCGGCTGGCGCGCTGCTCCTGTTCCCAGGTTCCCGCGAAAACGATGCTCACCCCGGGGGGCACGGTCCATTCCCCGCGCTCGATCGCCGCATCGACGGCCGACATCGCGTCGCGCACGACATCGACCTCCGCGTAGCCAGTTCTCCCGTCGAAGATCACGTAGCCCACCGGAAACGAGTCTTCGCTCCGGATCATCTCGGGACCACGTGCATAGCGTATCGCCGCCACCTCGACGAGGGGGATCTGCCGCCCGCCGCTCGCGGGTACCAGCACCTGCAGGATCGCCTCGATCGAGTCACGACGTTCGCGCTGATAGCGCACTCGCACCGGATAGCGTTCGCGCCCTTCGACCGTCGTCGTCAGCCTCTTCCCCCCGAGCGCGATATCGATGACCTCCTGAAACCGTCTGATCGAGATCCCGTAGCGCGCGAGCGCGTCGCGGTCGGGCTCGATCTCGAGGTACGGCTTTCCGATGACACGATCGGCGAAGACGGCGCTGGGCTCGACCTTCGGCACCTCTTTCAAGATGCGCTCCAGTTCGAGCCCGGCGGCTTCAATGGTCGGCAGGTCGGGACCATGGACGCGGATGCCCATCGGCGCACGAAAGCCGCTCTGCAGCATCACGAGGCGAGTCTCGATCGGCTGCAGCCTCGGCGCCGATGTGACGCCCAGGATGTCCGCGGCCGCCACGATCGACCGCCAGATGTCGTCCGGCGAGCGGATCTCCTCGCGCCAGAGGCGCACGAGCTTCCCTTCGGGGTCACGCGCGTACTCGGGGTGGTAATCGATGATCGTCTCGATCATCGAGATGGGCGCCGGATCGAGCGCCGACTCGACGCGGCCGATCTTGCCGACGACGGTGCGAACCTCCGGAATCGCGAGGATGGATCGGTCGAGTTGCTCCAAGAGAGCAAGCGCCTCACCGATGGAAGCGTGCGGCATCGTCGTCGGCATGTAGAGAAACGAACCTTCGTCGAGCGAAGGCATGAACTCGCGCCCGAAGCCGGGAAAGGCATGAAAGGCGGCCACGACCGGCGGAGTGCGACGCAGGTCCTCGGGAAGCCATCCGAGCACGCGAGGGGCTCCCAGCCAGGCGGTCAGGCCAAAGACGACGCACACGAGAGGTGCAGCCAGGGCGAGGATCTTGTGATCGAGTGCCCAGGCGAGCATCGCCGGATACGACCACTGGAACAAGGCGAAGATTCCCAGCAGGCTCCCCACGGCGAGTCCCACGAGGAGTGTGTTCGCCAAGAGTCCCGCCGCCGGACCAAGGGGCTGCCACGCACCTGCCAGCGTCACGACGACCACGAGCGCCGCCGCTGCGATCAGAGCGATCCGAGCCTCCCGCTCGGGCCACGCCCGGACGAAGAAGCGCGCGACCTCAACCCCGCCGAAAAGTGCGATCACGATGCCGGCCCAAGGTGAGACGACGAAGGCGATACCAGCCCCCCCGGCGATCAAGACGACACCGCCCGCGAGCCGTGCCACCCGTTGCGTGCGCTTCCGGGTCAGCAGCAAGTGCGCTGCGGGCGGCAAGAGAAACATGGCGACCAAGATCGACGCGAGGAGCGCGAAGGTTTTGGTGAATGCCAGCGGCCGAAAGAGCTTGCCCTCCGCCGCCTCGAGCGCGAACACCGGCAGGAAACCGATCACGGTCGTAAGGACCGCCGTGATGACCGCGGGGCCGATCTCCCCGGTGGCCCGCGCGACCACGAGTCGCGGATCTTCGGCGGGCTCTTCCTCCAGCCGTCGCACGACGTTCTCGACGAGAACGATTCCCATGTCGACAATCGTACCGACGGCGATCGCGATGCCCGAGAGCGCAACGATGTTTGCGTCGACTCCTGCGGTTTTCATCGCGATGAACGTGAGCAGGACGGCCGCCGGCAACATGCCCGAAACGAGCAGGCTCGAGCGTAGATGCCACAGCATGAGCACGACGACCAGTACAGTCACCAGGATCTGCAGGAAGATCGCCGACCCGAGCGTGGCGATCGTCTCCTCGATCAGACCCGCGCGATCATAGAAGGGAACGACCGTCACCCGGCTCTCGGTGCCGTCGGGAAGGACGCGCAGCGGCAGGCCGGGGGCCAGGCGAGCAATCTCGCGCTTGACCCCTTCGATCACCTGTTGAGGATTGCTCCCGTGCCGAGCGACGACGACGCCGCCCACGGCCTCGGCACCGCCCTTGTCGAGCGCACCGCGCCGCAGCGCGGGCCCGAGCGTGACATGCGCGAGGTCCGTCAGCCGTACGGGAACGCCGTCGCGAGCGGTGACGGCAATGCGCTCGATATCCTCGACACCCTCGAGGAAACCGGTCCCGCGAATCATGTACTCGGCGCGATTGATCTCGATCGTGCGCGCCCCAACCTCGAGATTGCTCTCGCTGACCGCGCGAGCGACATCCTCGAGCGAGACGCGGTGAACGCGCATCGCATCGGGATCGACGTCGACCTGATATTCCTGGACGAAGCCGCCGATCGAAGCGACCTCCGCCACGCCATCGGCGGCGAGCAGCGCGTAGCGGACCTGAAAGTCCTGGATGCTGCGCAATTCCTGCAGGCCCCAGCCGCCGGTGGGCCGTCCCGAGGCGTCACGACCTTCGAGCGTGTACCAGAAGACTTGGCCGAGAGCCGTCGCGTCTGGGCCCAGAGCAGGCCGTACACCCTCCGGTAGCGTCCCGGACGCGAGGCTGGCGAGCTTCTCCAGGATCCGGGACCGCGACCAGTAGAACTCGGCATCGTCCTCGAAGATCACGTAGATCGAAGAGATCCCGAACATCGATTGCCCGCGGACCGACTTGACGCCTGGCAATCCGAGCAACGACACGGAGAGCGGATAGGTGATCTGATCCTCGACGTCCTGAGGCGACCGACCCGACCACTCCGTGAAGACGATCTGCTGGTTCTCGCCGATGTCCGGAATCGCGTCGACCGGCACGGGATCGCGCGGCAGGAAGGGAATGCTCAGATCGAAGGGAGCGACGATCAGGCCCCACGCGAACGCCCCCACCGCGAGCAACCCGATGACGAGACGATGCTCGATGGTCGCCAGCGCGACGCGTTCGAGCCACGGGACACGCCGATTCATCGCATCGCCTCCGTGGCGCGCGCGGGATACTCGCGCTCGACTTGGCCGCAGCGAAGCATCGCGGCACCGAAGTACGGATTGAACACCTCGTTTCTGCGCGCCAGCCATGGCGCGCCCCGATCGTCGAAGGCCATCGGGCAATGAACCCGGAAATGAGACGTCGCGCCGACGTGACCGAAGCGCTCTTCGATGTCGAGAATCGCGAGCGAGACCGGCTCGAACGCAGCACGCAAGCTCGCGATGTCCGTCACATCTGCGGATTTCACGGCGCCTTCGATGCGATCGGCGGCACGCCGCCAGCGGCCGAGCGATTCGCCGGAGAGGGCTCCGACCGGTGCCGTCGCCACTGCTTGCCCGAGCGCCTCGAAAGCGCGTCGCGCACGATCGAGCGCATCCGATGCCAGCGCCTCCTGCGCTTCGAAATAGCTCTCGTAGACGTCGGCGAGTCCTTCGAGGACCGTCGTGGGTACGCGCGAAGTCTCTCTCGGCGGAGCGGAGGAGGATGCCGATTCGTTCGGGCCGTGCGCGCCGTGGGACGAGGCGGCGCCCCGCGAACCTTGTGCGCCATCCGGATCCATCATGCTCGGCTTGGCCGCGATCTGCATCGCGCTGTCGAGCGCGAAGGCGCCCTCGACGACGACCTCCTCACCCTCCTCGAGGCCGCTCTCGATGAGGTAGACGTCGCCCACTCTTGGACCGAGCGCAACCTCCCGACTCTCATAGCTCGGCCGCTCGTCCCGGCCGGGAACCTGAACGTAGACGACCGACCGGGTACCGGTCACGAGCGGCGCCGTGGCGGGCACGACGAGCGGCGCGCGCCGCGCGCCGTTCGCCTTGACGTAGCCAAGATCTTCGGCGGGCACGAGAGCCATGCCGCAGACATCACACGCACCCGGACCATCCTTGATCACTTCAGGGTGCATCGGGCTGATCCATTTGCCGCTCAGCGACGGGTCGACGATCTTGCCCTGCTCGGCGAAACGGGCGGCGACGCGCGTGCGCACGAACATCCCCGGCTTCAGACGCCCTTCGTGATCTTCGACATTGACCCGCACGCCGATGGTCCTCGTCTCGGCGTCGACGACGGGATCGATGAATGAAATGCGCCCCTCGAAGGACCGTCCCGGCCACGCGTCCGTGGTGAAAGTCACGCGCTGCCCGTAGTGCAACCAGGCGAGCTGTGATTCGAAAGCCTCGAGCAAGACCCAGAGATGATCCAGGTCAGCGAGCACCAGCACCTCGTCTCCCGTCTTGACGAAATCGCCCTCGGTGGCGCGCCGCTCGATGACGACTCCCGCGATCGGCGAGTAGATCGTGACGCGCTCGCGCGGGGTGCCGCTTTCCTCGAGCGCCGCGATCTGGGCGGCATCAAGCCCCCAAAGGCGCAGTTTGTCGCGAGCAGCCGCCAGGGTTGCTTCGGCAAGCCCGCGCAGGGTCGGGCTGCGCCCCGCAGACGCCCGCGTCGAGGCCAGCGTCTGGAGAAGCTCTTCTTGCGCGGCGACGAGTTCTGGAGAGTAGATCTCGGCGAGGTGGTCGCCGCGGCGCACGCGAATGCCCGTGAAATCCACGAAGAGCCGGTCGAGCCTGCCCGGGAAGTTTGCAGAGACCGACGCCAGTCTCGTTTCGTCGATTGCAACGCGCCCGACGAGCCGGATCTCGCCTTCCGGGTAGTCGCGGTAGACCCGGGCCGTGCGGATCCGCGCCAGTTGGACCGCCTCCGGCGAGAGCGCGAGGCGGCGCTCGCCGCCCGGATCGCGGGAGCCTTGATCCCGGACGGGAATCAGGTCCATGAAGCAGATCGGGCACTTCGCCTCCGGATCGGGCAAGCGGACGTTCGGATGCATCGAGCACGTGTAGAGCGTCTGCATCGCGGCCGATCCCTCGGCCGTCACCGCACTCCGTCCGGCCGTGGACGTTCCGTCCTCTTGCTCTTGACCCGGATGGACGTGCGGAGCACCACCGAAGCGCGTACCAAGGGCGAAAGCGCCGATCAATGCGGCTGCGACGAACCACGGCGAGTGACGCCGGACGAAGTGCAACGCTCGCTCGAAGCGGCGAGGCGAAGATTGCGACGAGGGAGCGTTCATCGTTCCTCCTTGGCGGCGAGCGTCTCGCGCGGAGCGTCGCGTCCGACGAGGGCGTCGATGCGGGCCAGCGCGACAAAGAGGTCGGCGCGCGCGTCGTCGAGTTCGAGTTGCAATTCCAGGAGCGTTCGCTCGCTGTCGAGCAGATCGAGAAAGTCCGCCTCTCCCGTCGCGAACCCATAGAGCGACGCCTTCAAGGACTCCGTCACGAGTGGGATCAGGCTTCGGCGATGGAGATCGATGCGGCGGATGGCATCGTCGTGGGCGAAGAGCGCCTCAGCGAGGTCCGCGGCCAGCCGGTCGGCCTCCGCGAGCCTTCTCGCCGCCGTCGCATCCGCCGCGCCCGCTTCGCGTGCGAGCGCCCTTCGATCGCCACCGCGCCAGATCGGCAGATCGACCGCGACCATGACCGCGAGCGCGTCGTCGCCGCCTCCAGCCGAGGGAAGCGGCGGCTCGCCGACGCGCGTCCAGGCCAGCCCCACCATGAGATCCGGATTGAGACCTCGCGTGATTTCGGTCACGCGCGCGCGTGCGGCACGCGCTTCCTCGTCGCGGCCGCGCAGATTCGGGTTCTCCCGCTCCAACCATGCGTAAAGTTGCTCCGCTTCGACCGCCAAGCGCTCGTCGTGAAGGTCGTCCGGCCAGGGCACCGGTTCGTGGGGTGCGCGCGAGAGCAAGGCATTGAGACGCGCCGCGAGCACCGGCCGGCGCGATTCCAACGCTCGGTGTCGATCCTCCAGCCTTCCGATCTCGATCTGCGCGCGAATGACATCGGGATGCGAGGCCGCCGCGACTCGGTA
>CAZPJJ010000192.1:0-7691 GCA_964586535.1 uncultured Acidobacteriota bacterium
GGTGGCTGTTGAGCACGCCGAGCGCCCACGCCGAGACGACGAGCACTCCCGTCATCGGAAAGACGATGCGCACCGCCTCGACGGCCAGAGCGTAGCGGTCGACGCCGCCCGGATCGTCGAGCAGGAAACCCGGCGTGAGGACCGCGACGATCGGCCGCGCCAAGAGCACACCGAGCGCCGAGAGCGCCGCGGCGACGGCGATCAGCAGCCCGAGGATCGCCCCCGCGAGCCGTCCCGCGTCCTCTTCGCGGCCTTCGTGGACGAGTCGCGTGTACGCGGGAATGAACGCCGCGGAGATCGTGCCCTCGCCGAGCAGATTCTGCAGGACGTTGGGGCCGCGCAGCGCCGCGCGGAAGACGTCCGCGTGCGCGCCGGCGCCGAGGTAGGACGCTATCGCGGCGTCGCGGACGAGGCCGATCGTGCGGCTGAGGAGAATGCCGGCGGCCACGCTGACCGCGCCACGAGCCATGCGACGCTGCTCCCTTCCGGCGGCCGAGGACGAACGGCCGGATCGCGTGCCTCCCAACACGGCGGAAGGAGCGCGGCGCGGCGGGCTCGGTCGGAGCGGAGACGCGATTCTACGTCAGCCCTGCGCTGATGGACCGCTTCGAGGATGCGGCGCGCGCGCTCGTCCGCCGGGAACTCGGGATCGAAGAACGCGTCCAAGACGGGATCCATCACGTGCCCGATGGAGTAGCGCTCGCCCTCGACGAATGCCTCGAGCCGCTCGAGGAGTTCCGCGCCCCTGCGCTGTTCGCGCGGGTCGTTGCTCGCGTGCAAGAGAGCGCGCGCGGTCGCGGCGAATACCGAGAAAAAGACCCGCGAGCGAAACGCCAGGTACTCGTGATCGCGGATCACGCCGAGTTGCCGCTCGACGTCCTCGAGCCGCGCGCCTTTGTCCCAGCGCGCCTTGCGCTGACGCCGCAGGTCTTCGAGAAGCGCGAGGAAGCGCTCGTAGACGCGCTCGGCGTCGCGCGCGTCGCCGAGCCTGCGCACCGCGTCGACCGCCGGTGCCAACACGGTCGCGTCCGCAGTGCGCGAGCGCAGCACGCGGCGCGCGATCTCGAGCTGCGAGAACTCGTTGCTCCAGATTCTCGGATGCGAGACCTCGAGACCGTCGCCCGCGATCTCGAGCGCGCGCGCGCTCTTGCTGCCCGCGTAGGCGTTGGCCGGACGGAAGGCGACGCGGTAGCGCCGCGCGAGTGCCGCGCCGATCTCGAGGAGGGCGGGCGCGAGATCGCGCGCGTCGCGGAAGGCGATCCCGCCGCTCTGCGCGCCCAGCGCGCTCACGCGCGGATTGGGATTAGGCCCGACGAGAAGCGGGAAGAGCGGAATCCCCATCGGTCCCACCGACGCGGCGAGCCAGTCGAAGTCGACGTTGCCCGAGGTGTTGCGGCCGTCGGTGACGACGACGATCGCAAAGAGCGCATCTTCGTCGTGGAGGCGGCTTTCTCCGCGCTTGACGTCGACATCGTGGAGTTCGCGCTCGATCGACTCCCAGAGCGACGTCATGCCGCCGCAGGCCATGCCCTGCAGCAGTTCGCGAACTCGGCCGAGATCGCTCTCGTAGCGAAAGAGATCGCGATCGCGTGACCAGCCGAGCACCTCGATCGGATCGAGCCGCACCGTGCGCCGCTCGGCGAACTCGACGACGCGGAAGCGCACGTCGAGCCCTGCCGCCCCGACTTCGCGGACGAAGCCGCCGAGCGAATCGGCGAGACGTGGCCCGTAGGAGCAGAGGCTGCCGGAGACGTCGACCAGCAGCGAGACGTAGAGCGTGCCCTCACCCGCCGGATCGACGGCGCGGATCGAGCACGGCAGGCCGCCGTACTCGCAGCGGAGATCGGCAGTCGCGAGTCCGCGCGCGAGTCGCTGGCGTCCCTCGGCTGTCACGGGCCTCACGAGGACGTCGACGCCGGGATCGGGCTTGACCTCGACGAGCGGCGGCGGGAAGAACGCCGTCTCGACGACCGAGGACCCCATCGCGACGCGCACGCCGCTCTCGTCTCTCTTGTAGCTCGTCACGCGCACGACTTCGGGACCGAAGTCGGTCCCCGCATCGAAGGCACGCGCGCCGGAAGCGTCGGGATCGAGGCGCTGCCAGCGCTCGGGGCCGATCTCGCGCTCGACGACGACCTCGACGCCCTCGGGGACGTCGATCACGACGGGCGTCGCGCCGTAGGGAAGCGTGCGCGGCGTGGGCGTGACGAGGCGCGCGAGTTCGCCCGGCGGCGCGGCCACGGCGATACCGGGCGCGAGGAGCGCGACCGCGGCGAGGATCGCGGGCGCGAGGGACGCGAAGCCGGGAGCGGAGCGCTTCATGAACGAAGAGTATTGCGAGGGATGCCCGACCGCGCCCGCGTCGCCGCGCGAGCCGCGCGGCTCGAGGACGACCGGTTCGATGCCGTCACTCAGCGGAATGGACGCGGGCCAGCCATCCCTCGGGATGGCGCAGGATCTCGATCGAGGTCACGCCGGGCTCGTCGAGAGTCGCATTCATCCAGTCGACGACGTCACGAGGCGGCCAGGACGAAGGGATCACGTACTCCACGGTGCTGGTGCTCATCAGGGGGACTCCTGGCGCCACGCCCGGTCGAGCGCGTCGACGATGGGCCGCAGATAACGATCGAGCGGCGACTTGCCGACAAGATAGCCCGTGCGCGCCCGCGCGAACGCACGCGCCGGTTCGAGGCCGGAGTCGAGTGCCCCGCGGTACGCCGTCGCGAATTCCTCCGGAAGTTGCAGGACGGCGCTCTCGTAGACGCGCGCCCGCGCATCGTCGGCGAGCGACGCGATCGCCGCGGTCAACAGCCGGTAGCGCTCGTCGAGCTCGCCGCGTTCCCCGGGGCGCACGACGGGCTCCGCGAGTGCGAGATCGGCCTGGCGCGCGCGCGCGGGCAAGGGTGCGCCGAGACCGCCGCCTTCGAGAAGCGGAAAGTCGTAGGCGAGATAGCCGATGACGAGCGGCCGCGGAAAACGCTCGTCGATCGCGACGGAACGCTGCGAGACGCCGACGAGGCGCAGCGATCCGCCCGGCGCCGCGCTCGAGGCGAGACCTTTGTTGATCGCAGCGACGAGCCCCTCATAGTCTTCGCCGCTGCCATCGGTCGCCGCGAGCGGCGCGCCGCCCACGGCAGATCCGGCATCGACGCCGCCGCCGGTCTCGGAGCCTGCGACGAGCGAGACCGTCACGCGCGACGCGAGATAGACGCGGCTCACGACGCGCAAGAGCAGCGGGCCGCGCGCACGGGCGCGCATCTCGGCAAGCAGAGTGCGCGCTTCACTCTCGGCTTCCCAGGCGCGCACCACTCGCTCGACATCCTGCAGGGTGGCGCCGTAGGTGAAAGCGTCGGCGATGGCGATCGTGCCGGTGGCGGACCCCGAACCCAAGAGCGAGAGACCGATGGGGACGCCCTGCACGGGAAGCCCGAGGCGCAGCGCCGCCCCGCGCCTCACGTCGAAGGAGTACGAAGGGAATGCGGCGCGCGGAACGTCGTCCCAACCCGCGGTGTCGGCACCGGGGACGGGCGGCGTCACGCCGACACCCTCGAGCCGCACGACGTGCTGATCGAGCGGCAGAAAGCCGTCGCGATCGAAGACGAGCGGGATCTCCTCGAGCGGCGTGTCGACGAGAAAGACGTCGCCGGGGCGCAGATCCTCGGTGAGCGGATAGACCGGCACGACTTGGCTCGCACGCACGAGGCGCGACCAGTCTTTGGCGACGGCCTCGAGTTCGGTGCGCGCCGCGGTGCGCGTCGCGGTGGCGCAGCCTGCCGCCAACAGACAGAGGCTGGCGATGGCCAGCGGGCCGAGTCGTGTGTTCATCCCCGTACCTCCTCGCAGGGCACGATCATGCCACGCGCGGGGTCATGGCTCGGCTTCGAGCGACTCGAGTTCGGACGAGGCATCGGACCAGCGCTCGACGAGGTCGTCGATCCGCGCCACGAGATCGGCGCGCTCCTGCGTGAGCGCCCGAGCCAGCGCCCCGTCGGTGTGCGTCTTGGGCAGCGCGAGAAGCGCGTCGACTTCGTCGCGCCGCGCCTCGGCGGCGGCGATGTCGGCTTCGTAGCGCGAGACGGCCTCGCGCAAAGGCTTGAGTCTGCGATTGCGCTCCTGCATCGCTTCGGCCCGCGCACGACGGCCCGCACGGGAGCGCTCGTGGAGATCTCCCTCGGAGTCCGCGCCGGAGCGGTTCGCGGCGCGCGGCGCGCGCTCTTCGAGCCGCGCGAGCCAGCCCTGCCAACCGCCCTGAATGCGCTCAGCGCGCCCATCATCGACGAGGATCGAGTCGGTGGTCAGCCGATCGAGGAACGCGCGGTCGTGCGAGACGACGACGAGCGTCCCCTCCCACTCCGACAGCGACTCCTCGAGCGCCTCGCGCAGCGGCAGATCGAGGTGATTGGTGGGCTCGTCGAGCAGGAGCAGGCTCGACGGCCGCAGCAGCAGCTTGGCCAAGGCGAGGCGCGCGCGCTCGCCGCCGGAGAGCGTCTTGACCGGGCGATCGATGTGCAGCTCGCCGAGGCCGAAGCGGCCGAGGGCCGCGCGCAGCTCTTCGGGCGTGCGCGCCGGGGCGGCGGTCCCGCATTCATCGATCACGCTGCGCTCTGGTTTCATCGCCTCGAGCTGATGCTGCGCGAAGTGGCCGACGAGGAGTCCCGGCATGGCGTGTCGGACACCGGCGTCGGGATAGAGATCTCCCGAGATCAGGCGCAAGAGCGTGGTTTTGCCCGCCCCGTTGGCGCCGAGGAGCGCGATGCGCTCGCCGCGGCGGAGCACGACATCGACGCCGTCCAGGACGGTCCTGCCGTCGTAGCGCTTGGTGACCCGCTCGAGGTGCAGGACCGGATCGCTCGAGGGCGGCGGCTCGGGCCAGCGAAAGCCCCAGTCCTTGACCGTCTCGACTTCGATCGCGGAGCGTTGCTCGCGGACGCCATCGAGCATGCGCTCGCGCTCCTGCGCCTGGCGGGCTTTGGTCGCCTTGTAGCGGAAGCGTTCGACGAAACGCTCGAGGCGCGTCTCGTCCTGCGCCAGCTTGCGATCGCGGCGGCGCGCCAGCTCATTGCGCTCCTCGCGTGCCGCGAGGAAGGCCGAGTAACCGCCCGGGGTCACGCGCAGCTTGCCGCCGTAGAGATCGGCGACTTTGGTGACGACGCGGTCGAGAAAGACGCGGTCGTGAGAGACGACGATGAGCGCCGCGGGGCTGCGCACGAGATGCGCTTCGAGCCAGGCGAGCGCCTGGAGGTCGAGGTGGTTCGTGGGCTCGTCGAGAAGCAGCAGGTCGGCACCCGAGAGCAGCAGGCGCGCCATGACCGCGCGCATGCGCCAGCCGCCCGAGAAGGTGCGGACGGCGCGGTCCATCTCGGCGTTCGAGAAGCCGAGCCCGGAGAGCACGATGCGCGCGCGCGGCTCGAGCGCGTCGCCGCCGAACCACTCGAAGAGCGCGCGCTTCTCGCCGTAGAGGTGCGCGACTTCCGCGAGTTCGCCGTCGGCATCCGCTCGGCCGGCAAGCTCGGCCATGCGCGCGGCCAGCGCGTCGACCTCGGCGCCGAGCGCGCGCACGTCGTCGGCCACGGTGAGTACGGCCTCGAGGATCGCGGCGTCGCCGGGAAGCTCGGCTTCGACCTCTTGCGGGAGATAAGCAACGCGCAGCCCGCGCCGCGCGCGCAGGCGGCCGGCGTCGGGCTCGTCGCGGCCGGCGACGATGCGCAGGAGGGTCGTCTTGCCGGATCCGTTGGGACCGACGAAGCCGAAGCGGTCTCCGGGGTGGATCGTCCAGTGCACGCCCTCGAAGAGCGTGCGCCCGGCGACCCCGCGTCCGATGCCCTCGAGCGTCAGCATGGCGCGGAGAGCCTAGCCAAGAGGCGCGGGGGGATCCAGCCTCGAAGTTTTTCCTTGATTTCACACTGATATCAAAGTAGTATCCGGCACGGAGGACGTCACCATGATCCAGGAGAAGGTTCGGAACGGAGTCCCGGGCATCGGCCTGCTGATCGTCACGCTGCTCGCGATGATCGCCGTGACGGTTGCGGGCATCTTCGCGCTGGCCCACGAGCTCTTCGCCGTGGCCATCGCGCTCGGCGTCGTCGACATCGTGCTGGTCTTCGTACTCATCGGCTTCTTCCTCGTCAATCCGAACGAGGCGAAGGTTCTGCAGCTCTTCGGCGACTACAAGGGCACGGCCCGCGAACCAGGCCTGCGCTGGGCGAACCCGTTCTATTCGAAACGGGCCATTTCGCTGCGCGTGCGCAACTTCGAAACGGGCAAACTGAAGGTCAACGACATCCGTGGCAATCCGGTCGAGATCGCGGCCGTCGTCGTCTGGCGCGTCGTCGATACGGCCGAGGCGGCGTTCCAGGTCGATGACTACGAGAATTTCATGCACGTACAGAGCGAGGCGGCGCTGCGCAATCTGGCGACCGGCTATCCCTACGACGCTCACGAAGGCGACGAAGTCGCGCTCTCGAGCCACACCGCTGAGGTCTCGCAGAAAATCCGTGACGAAATCCAGGATCGCCTCGCCCAGGCCGGCGTCAACGTGATCGAGGCGCGCATCAGCCACCTCGCCTACGCTCCCGAGATCGCCTCCGCGATGCTTCGCCGCCAGCAGGCGAGCGCGGTGGTCGCCGCGCGGCAGAAGATCGTCGAGGGCGCGGTGGGCATGGTCGAGCACGCGCTCGAGCTGCTCGCCAAGCGCAACGTCCTCAATCTCGACGAGGAGCGCAAGGCAGCGATGGTCAGCAACCTTCTCGTCGTTCTCTGCGGCGAAACACAAGCGCATCCGGTGGTCAACACCGGCACGCTCTACTAGAGGTCATGGCCGAGCGCAAAACGTTCCTGTTGCGGTTGGACCCAGCGCTGCACGAGGCACTGCAGCGCTGGGCCGAGGACGAGATGCGCAGCCTCAATGGGCAGATCGAGTACCTGCTGCGCGAAGCCTTGCACCGCGCCAAGCGCGCGCCGCGCCGATCGGAAAGCGACGACGCGGGTGAACGCCCGCGCCGTCGCTGATGTCCGAGGTGCCTCACGCCGCTCCGACGCGAGGCGGCGGCGGCCCGGCGTCTCCCGTGGGCCTCTGGGCCGGCTCGCCCGCATGGTCGCCCAGACGCGCGTCGCGCAACTGGAGCATCGTTGCGCCCATGCCGGTCAGCGTGACCACGATCCACACGATGTCATCGACGACGGGCACCAGTCCGATGAGAAACATCGCGACGACCCCGACGAAGAGCGCGGCGAGCGCGTGGCACTGGCGCTTCACGATCGGCCGCATGATCAGGCAGCCGACGATCATCTTGCCGATGAGCCCGCCGAAGTAGACCAGGGCGCCAAGCGCCGCCCATACGGCGAGAGCGAAGGGCAAGACGACGAGCATGCACATCACGCCCAGGACCAGCATCACGAGCACGGCGACGAGCCCGATGCCGAAAGACGCGCCGAGTCCTGAGCCGGTCGCGGTCATGGCGATCGCGCCGTCGGCGAGCGGTCGGAAGAAGAGCAGGAAGACGACGCCGCCGAAGATCGCGACGAAGGCGAGGTAGATGTCGAGCCAGATCCCGAAGTCGGGCAGCTTGACGTCCTTGAAGATGTCCTGGCTGCCGTCCTCGGGCTTCTTGAGATCGGTCTTGATGACTTGGCCGGTCGCGAAACCCTCGGGCGCGACGATCTCGCTGCGCGCGTCGTAGACGAGATCGCCG
>CAZPJJ010000193.1:0-7663 GCA_964586535.1 uncultured Acidobacteriota bacterium
TGACTTTGGGCGTCGAAGACGGCGAGGCATCTGTCCCGCAATCGGGACACTCCGGTCGCGGGAGGGTTGCGTCATGCGTCCCGGGATCAGGACGGGTCGGGGAAACCCTTCGGAATGCCCTCGGAGTCCGCTATTTCGTCTGCGCGCTTTTCCCCCCGCCACTTCTCGCGGAGCCAAGAGACGGCCCGCCCCGGCCCGCGCGGCGCTTCCTCGTCGCCGGCGATCCGGCGAAAGCGGCGCCCCAACTCAGGGCCGACGCGCTCGGAAACCAGCCGCGAGAGCTTCTGAGCGCCCTCGCGCCACATCGCTCGCGACCATGGGGCGATGCCGACGCGACGGGACCGCAGCGCGCGGCAGCGGGCGACCGCCGTTTCGCCGAGGCGCACGGTGAGAAGCCCGTTCGTCAGGCCCTGGCCTACTGGTCCCGCGAGGCGCACGGTCCACGATCCCAGCAGGTCCGAGAGCGCGTCGGCGAGACCCTCCGCGATGCGCTCCGCGATGCCCGCGGTGACCGCGGCGGCGAGTACGTCGCGCACGACGCGCGCCGAGCCCGCCCAGCCCGGGCGCGCGTCGTAAAGCCGCGAGATGCGCACCATCAACTCGACGTTCCGCAGGAGGGTGATGAGCACGTCGAGCAGCGCGGAGGGATTGACCGCCGTGAGCACGGCGATCTCCGTCGCGGCGCGCCAGATCGCCTTCCTGGCGCGCTTATCGAGAGGCTCGAGAATTCTGTCGATCTCGTCCTCGACGAGCTTGACGACCGCGACATCGTTCTCCAGCGCCGCAGCCGCTTGGATGTGCGCCACGGCGGCTGGCACGAGGGCTTGTGCCGCTTCAGGCAGCGAGGGGTTCCGCTGCTGGCGTTCGAGGTAGGTTTCGGCGAAGCGCAAAAATCGTTCTCGATCGCGGGTCGACCAGCCCAGCTTGGGGTCGGGAAGCTCCGGGGGCGTGATCGCTCGCGGAACGCTCCACCACAGCCAGCTCAGCCACGCCAGCAGACCGGTGGCGATCGCCAGCCCCAATCCGGTGAAGATCCACGCAAGACCGGGGCTGACCTGCGCCAGCAGGAAGTGGATGACCGCCCACTGCACGGAGACGAGGAGAGCGACGAGCACGAAAAGTCCCAGCGCGAGACGGCGACCCCAGATCACGACGGAACTCAGCGCAGCCGTCAGGAACGGAAAGGGGCGAGAGTCCGTCTCGGCGAGCGGATCCTTGGCCGGGGTGATCACGGCGCGAGGATAGTGTGAGCAAGCACGCGGGTCGAGGTGCCTCCGCCGTGCCGCGCAATGCGCGTAACGGTGGCAGCGGCTCGCGTCACCGAAGCGAGAGGACGACCTCGCCGGTCGCCGCGTTCTTCTCGACAAAGAGCGTCTCGCGAATCCCCTCGCCTGCGACGCGATAGAACATCGTGACGCCGTCGTTCAACGTCGCCTCGCGGTGCGGGAAGAGCTTGACCGGGGACGCGCCGGGCGCGAGGGCGTCCGGCGCGGTACCTCGGTGCAGGTCGCCGAACTCGAGGACGAGCATGCGCCCGCGCATGGGCACGTTCGCGAAGAGGTCCGATGCGCCGGTCGTCCACCGCACTTCGAGTTCGTCGAGGGTGCCATCGGCAGCCTCTCCGAAGCCGAACTCGACGGCAGGTGAGTTCATCGAAACGTGATAGCCGAAGCCTCCCTGCACCTCGCGCATCTGCACCGTGGACCCCTCGCGCGCGATGACGCGGACGCCGATGCCCTGACGGTTGGTCCCGGTGCCTGGCGCCGCAACTTGTCCACGAGGTTGGAGATGCAGCCAGGCGTTCGCGTGACCGCCGTCGTTTCGGTAGAGCCGTGCCATCGACGCGCAGCCTTGGGGGCACGCGGCGCCGTAAGTGAGCAGATCGAGATCGCCGTCCCGGTCGAAGTCCGCCCAGGTCGCCGAGTAATCGTGAAAAACTCCCAGATCGGCTCCGTGAGCGCGCGTGGTCTCGGAGAACGATCCATCGCCGTCGTTCCGGTAGAGCGTCGAGTAGTTCATCGCGCTCGTCTCGTAGATGTGGGTCACATAGATGTCGACGTGCCCGTCATTGTCGTAGTCGGCCCATGCCGGTGATGTCTCGGCCCAATCCGCCTGTTGGTTGACGTCGAAAGGTCGCATGCCCGAGGAGGCGCGCAGGTCGTCGAAGATGAAATCGGGCGCACCCGAGGAGCGCAGGAGCTGCGAGATGTCGTGCTGTAAAGCGACGAAACCCCAGTTGTGCGTGAGGTTCGCTGTGTAGAGGTCGAAGTCGCCGTCGTTGTCGTAGTCGGCCCAATCGCTGCCGAGCACGTGCCCCCAGGCGCCGCCGTCCTCGTCGCCGTCGCAGTTCTTGGCGAAGGACACGTTGGTGAACGTGCCGTCGCCTTGGTTCTCCCAGAGAAGATTCGGGTCGAGCCGGTAGTTGGAGACGAAGATGTCGAGGTCGCCGTCGGAGTCGTAGTCGATCCAGTTCGAGCCGCGCGCGCAGGTGCCGAACTTGCAGGAGTCCGTGGGAAAGGGAGCGCAGTCGGCGTCGGACGAACAGGCGGCGCCGGACTTCAGGCACGTTCCGGTGAGCGAGAGTTCCTGGGCGCCGATGCCCGACGCGCCGGTTGCGTTCTCGAAGGTGCGGTTGCCGCGGTTGCGCCAGAGGCGATCCGGCGTGCAGTCGCCGCAAATGTTGCTGTCGCAGTGGCGCTCGTAGTTGCCGACGTAGAGATCGAGAAAGCCATCAGCGTCGTAATCGCCGGTGCTCGCCGTCATCGACGGGAAGCCGTCTCCCATGTCGCGATGACCGTTGCCGTCGGCGTCGGAGATGTTGACGAACGAACAGGCGCCGTCGTTCTCGAAGAGTTCTTCCGACATGCCCTGTCCGATTCCGAAGATGTCGAGATCGCCGTCGTTGTCGATGTCGACGAAGATCCCGCGCGCGTGCGCGCCCGAGGACAGCGCGCCTGTCGCGGTGTGTCGCGGCATGCGCCAATGGGGCGGGCCTTCGCTGAGATAGATCGTCGATGCACCGACGAGCAGATCGTCGAAGCCGTCGCCGTTGCAATCGCCCCAGACGTAGTGACCGTTCGCGAGCCCGTCCGGGAAGATCTCCGCGGTGACATCGACGAAGACCGGCTGCGCAAGAGCGGCCATTCCGGAGAGCACCCAGAGCGCAAGCAAGGAAGTGACGCGCATGTTCGCCTCTCGTCCGACGAACCTACGATGAAGACAAGCCGTTGACAAAGAGAAACAGGGCACGTCTTACTGGTGATTCCGGCGTCGCTGCGGGTCGGCGCGTTGCGAATCAGGTCGCGATCGAGAAGAGAAAGCGCGTTCCTTCGCCCTCCTCGGATTCGACCCACACCTCGCCGCCGTGCCCGAGCACGATCTGCTTGACGATGAAGAGCCCGAGCCCGCTGCCGCGCCGCCCAGTCGCCTCGTCGACGTCGTGGCGGGAGAACTTGCGGAAGAGCGTGGGCAGCCGGTCGGAGGGGATGCTCTGGCCGTCGTTCCAGATCGAGATGACGGCGCGTCCGTCGCGCTCGTCGCATTCGATCGCGATGCGCCCGCCCTCGGCGCCGTACTTGGCGGCGTTGCCGAGCACGTTGTGGAAGACCACCCGCAGGAGCGTCGGATCGGCGGGGACGGTCGTCGCGGCGGGGACGTTCACGTCGACCTGCATGCGGCGCGCGCGAAGATGCGGTTGGAGGTCGCGCAGGACGGGCTCGACGACGTCCGTGACGAGCCGCACCTCCTCGCGGTTCACGACGAGCGCGCCGGATTCGATGCGCGCGAGCTCGAGGTACTCGCGAGTGATCTCGTCGAGGTTGCGCAGCGCGTCGGCGACGACGTGGATCATCTCGCGCGAATCCTCGCTGAGCTCCTCGGGTTCCGACTCTTCGAGGAGTTGCACGTTGAAGAGCGCGGCCCCGAGCGTGCCGCGGAATTCGTGGGTCACGAAACCGAGCATGTCGATGTAGTCGCGATTGAGCGCCTCGATCTGCTCTTTCTGCTCGATGATGCGCTGCCGGTCGCGCTGGATCTCGTCGGCCATCGTATTGAACGAACGCGCGAGGTCGCCGATCTCGTCCCGTGAGTGCAGTCCGGACCGTACCGAGAAGTCGCCACTCGCGAAGCGCGTCGTGGCGTCGTCGAGCGCCGCGATCTGGCGGATCGCGGGGCGCGCGCCGAGGTACGCCGCTCCGAACGCGGCGGCGACGACCGCGAGCACTACGAGCGTGAGTCCGATGAGCGCACCGCGGCGCTCGTCGAGATGCAGCCGCTCGAGCTCGCCGATGTAGAGCATGCCGATGATCGAACCAGCGGCGTCGACGATCGGCTCGTAGCGCGAGAGATACCAATCGTTGACGACGAAGGCCCTGCCCGTCCAGGCCTCGCCGCGAACGAGCGTCTGTTCGCGCACTTCGTCGGAAACGCGGGTGCCAATCGCCCGCCGGCCGTCCTCGTCCAAGACCGTCGTCGCGACGCGGGTATCGTCGCGGAAGATCGTCACCGTGCCCACGCGCCGTCCCTCGTAGATCCCATCCTCGAAGAGATCGCGGGCGATCTCGTCGACGAGCGCGTCGGCACAGTCGAGAACGACGGCGGCGACGATCGCGCGCCGCGGGCCGTCACCCGGAATCGTCTTCGTCGCGAAGAGGATCAGTGCATCGCTCGGCGCGCCTGGACCGCAGAATCGCGACGGGTCGACTCCGTCGGAAAGGGGCACGTCGAGCGGGACGGTCGCGAAGCCGGCGTGGGACCTCTGTTCCTGCCACGCGGCGCCGAGTCCGGGAAGGAGCAGCCGGCCTTCCGCGGCGAGCCCCGTCGCGCGAGCG
This sequence comes from uncultured Acidobacteriota bacterium, assembly GCA_964586535.1. Taxonomy (GTDB): domain Bacteria; phylum Acidobacteriota; class Polarisedimenticolia; order J045; family J045; genus CAZPJJ01. Next base: position 4,830 of record CAZPJJ010000193.1, read on the forward strand.
ACGACGAAGCCGCGGTCGTCGATCGCGACGAGCAGGTCGAGGCCGTGTCTCGTTTTCGCCTCGGCGAGGCGGGAGGAGAGCTCGCCGTCCCCCGAGGCCGCGGCATCCTCGGCGAGAAACTCGGCGATCACTTCAAGGTTCGCGCGTCGCGCGTCGAGGGCATGCCATCCGCTGCGAATCTGCACGCTGACGCGATCGAGCACCTTGGCGATCACGACGCGGTCGAGGACTCGCGCTTGCACGTAGACGACCGCGGCCGCCAACACGAGGAAGAGCGCGAAGAAGAACCACAGCGATTTGCGCGCGAGCTTCATGTCGGCGGGTGGCTCCCGATGACGAGACGTGATGCCCTGGGCGATCAGGCGTCGCGAACGAAGGAATTGTGCGCTCGTTCCGCGGCGACGGTGGTCGTCGGCCCGTGGCCCGGAACGAGGATCGTCTCGGGAGGCAGAGTGTAGATCTGCTCCTTGATCGAGCGCGCGAGCGTTTCGAACGACCCGCCCCAGAGGTCGGTGCGGCCGACGGCGCCCTCGAAGATCAGATCGCCCACGATCGCGATCGTGCGCTGCGGTTCGCGGACGACGAACGTGACGCCGCCCGGCGAGTGTCCGGGAGTGTGGCGGACCTCGATGGCCAGCGCGCCCAGGGCGATCGTCTGGCCGTGTCCGAGAAGCACGTCGGGCGGCGGCGGCGGGGCGGCGTCGAATCCGAAGAGCCGGGCCTGCTGCGGTAGCGCGTCGTAGATCGGCCGATCCTCGGGGTGGAGCCCGATGGGGATCCCGCCGCCGAGAGCCTCGAGCAAAGCGCCCGTCGCGCCGGCGTGGTCGAAGTGCGCGTGCGTGTGAAGAATGAGCGCTACCCGGCGACCGATGCGGCGAATGCGCTCCATGATGAGCGCGTCCTCGTCACCGGGGTCGAAGACGGCGAGCGGTCCCTCGTCGTCGTCGGCCAGAAGCACGCAATTCGCGGCGATTGGCCCCGTGGGAAAAACGTCGAGCAGCATGTCGTGCGATCCGCGCGGGGCCGGCGCGTCAGTCGTGCCGAGGTGGCGTGCCGTGATCGCCCTCGTCTTCGCCGGAACTCTCGTCGCCTCCGGCGCCCGCGACACGCTCGACCGTCTGCTTCATCAACCGCTGCGTCTCGGCTCGCGCCTCTTCGATGTGGCCGGCGTGCTCGTGCGCGTAGAGCGCTTCGGGCATACGGCCGGTGATCCACGCTGGGTTCATCGGATAGACCTCTGGTGAGAAAATCGTCGAGTAGAGGTGCCACACGGCGATCGCGAGCGTCGCGAGCCAAGCCTCCCAGTAGTGGACGACGAGGGCGACATCGAGCGCGCCCTTCGGCAGGTAGTGGATGAACCAGTTGTCGAACCAGAGGATCACGCCCGTGATGAACATCACGATGGTGCCCCAGATGAGCGCCCAGTACTCGGCCTTTTCGACGTAGCTGAAGCGGCCGAACGCCGGGGGCCGGGGGGCGATCCCGAGGTTGAAGGCGACGCGATCACGGGCCTGGGTCACGTCGAGCCATTTCGGCAGCATGTCCGTGAGGAACTGGCGTCCGCGCCGCGACGTGAAGATGTAAACCAGGTGCCAGATCGCGCCGATCACGAAGAGTATCGCCGCGAAGCGGTGCACCTGGCCGCGCATCCGGAAGCCGCCCTCCCAACCGAAGAAGAGTTTGGCGAACCAGCTCTCGCTGAAGCGCAGCGAGAAGCCCGAGATCACGAGCACGATGAAGGTCAGCATCAGGATCGTGTGCTGCCAGACTTCGCCCGTGGTCATGCGCACGACTTGCGGCCGCTTGCGCAGGAGCGCGCGAATCTGCCGCGCTAGGTCGATGAGCCAGTGGACGACCATGCCGCCGATGACGACGGTGATGAGCACGATGTAGAGGCTCTCGATGACGTCGGCGATCGGCGCGCGGAGACCCTGCCCGCCGACACCGTGAATGGGCTGCGCGGCGAGTTCTTGGGAGATGCCGGGGTGGCAGTCGCCACAGGTCGCCTGGAGATTCGCCGGGTGAACGGAAGACTGCGGATCGTTGCTCGGCAGGATGTGATGCACTCCGTGGCACGATGCGCAATTCGCGACGCGCGGATCGCCGGCAGTGGTCTTCAAGCCGTGATAGCTGTCGACGAATGACGCGAGCCGTCCGGCGGGGAGGCCGTACTTTTCGTTGAGGCGCGCCGAGTCGTGGCACGGAGAGCAAGTCGCCTGGGCGACGAGATGCCGCGAGACCGGCGAGTGCGGGTCGCTGGGCGAGAGGATGCCGTGCTCACCGTGGCACGTCGTGCACACCGGGGAGTCCGTCTTTCCGCGCGCCACGAGCTGCCCGTGAATGCCCTCGCGATACTCGCGGGCAACCTCCTGGTGGCACTTCCCGCAGGTGTCGGGGATGTTGAAGAAGTTGATCGACGAATCGTGCGCGCCCGGCGAGAGGATTTGATGAGCCGACCCGCCAGTGGAATGGCAATCGTTGCACGTGGCCGCGAGCGGCACGCCGTGCTTCGTCGCGCGCCCATGAACGCTGTCCGCGTAGATGTCGACTGCCTTCTTGTGCAGGATCGAATACTTGCGCGTCAGCTCCTCGTCCTGGTGGCACTGTCCGCAGGTGCCGGCGAGATTCGCTGGGTACGTCGGTGACTTCGTGTCGTCGTGCGAGAGGATCCCGTGCGAGCCATGGCAGTGGACGCAGTCCGGGATATCGGGGTTCGTTCCTACCTTGAGCCGCCCGTGATAGACGTATTCTTCGGCCACGTCGGAATGGCACATCCCGCAGCCGTCGCGACGCACCGCGAACTCGTCGGTCGTCACGTGGGGATAAGTCGTCTT
>CAZPJJ010000194.1:0-3343 GCA_964586535.1 uncultured Acidobacteriota bacterium
TCGAACGGAACCGCGAGCAATCCGCGCCCCTTCCCCTCACGCGAAGCGGCAATCGAGGCCGCGAGGCGCACGGTTGCGAAGCGGGCCGAGATTGCAATCGACGACGTTTCACTCGGCGGCGAGTGGACCTACCACCGTGCCGATGGCGGCGAAGCGTTCCAAGTCGTGCGCCTCAACTTCGCCGACGACAAAGAATGTCGGCCATTGCATCAAAGCGCCGAAGGCTGGCTGCTCGGCTATCCGCCGGGGCCGAGAGTGCTTTACCGCCTGCCGCAACTGCTCACGGCGGACACGGCTGCGAATGTCTATTTCGTCGAGGGTGAGAAATGCGACGATGCGCTCGCGGCTACGGGGGCGATTGTTACAACGTCGCCCGGCGGGTGCAAGGGGACCGGACAAGCGGACGTCACGCCGATGCAAGGGCGGCGCGTGGTGATTCTGCCCGACCACGACAAGCCTGGAGCGGCGTACGCGCTGGACGTGGCGCGATTGTGCCACAAGGCGGGCGCGACTTCGATTCGCATCATTCGATTGTCCGAAGTGTGGCCCGACATGCCCGAGGGCGGCGACATTGCCGACATGTTAGATGACGGCGGACCGTGGGAGTGTAAGGACGACGCCGACGTGATCGCGGCGCTTGAGGCGCTCGCCGAGGCCGCGCCGGAGTGGGCGGCGGATAGAGCATCTAACATAGAACCAGTGGGCAAGGATGATGCTCCTGACCCGATCGACCGGGTGGTGGCCGTGCGGATGAGCGATGTTCAGCGCGAGCGTATTAGATGGACCTGGCCGAACCGTGTCCCCGAAGGAAAACTATCACTCATGGCGGGGGACGGCGATCTCGGCAAGAGCACTGTTGTATTCGATATGATGGCGCGAATCTCGACGGGGCGACCCTGGCCTGACGGCGCGCCGTGCGCTCGCGGCTCGTGTATTCTCTGCACCGCCGAGGATGGACTCGGCGACACCGTTGGCCCGCGACTTGACGCTGCCGGGGCCGACTCGGCGCGCATCTTCGCGCTTCAGGCGATCCGCGATAAGGCCGATGACGGCGCGCCGATCGAACGCACCTTAGATATCTACCGCGATCTTCGGTTCATGGAGGCGCTGCTGGATCAAGTCGGCGATTGTAAGATGATCGTTCTGGACCCGCTGTCGGCCTACTTCCCGGCCGTGGGGCGCGGGCGATTGGATTCGCACGTCGATGCGCAGATTCGGGCCGTGTTGACGCCGCTTGCAGAGATGGCCAATCGTCGCGCTGTTGCCGTGGTGGGCATCCTGCACTTGGGCAAGGATCGCAGCGGCGGGCGCAAGGCGGTGCATCGGGTACTCGGCGGCGTGGGGTTCACGGCGGCGGCTCGCGCGGTGTGGGCATTCACGGAGCATCCTGACGAACCTGAGCGATTGCGGGTGATGGCGCGAGCGAAACTGAATCTCGCCGATCGGAAGGACTCGACGGCGCTCCAGTACGAAATCGTCGGCGCGCCGGAGCATGGGGCGACCCGCGTGGTGTGGCATGGCGTGGCCGAGGGCATCGACCTGGACGCGGCGCTCGGGCCGAAGGGGGAGCCGTCCACCGTCGATGACGCCGTGGACTGGCTTCGGGCGAGGCTCGCGGCTGGGCCGGTTGACGCGAAGGTACTCACAACCGAAGCGAAGAGCGCGGAGGGGTTTTTCGAGGCAACCCTGCACCGGGCATCGCGCCGGTTGAAAGTGGTCAAGGTGAAGGTCGGCTTCGATGACGGCAAGTGGGAATGGAAACTGCCGGGGGCTGGGGGTGGGGTATGACGCCGCGCCAGTCGAAGATTTCACCGAAGGCTTCTAGACGCGCTGGGATGAAATCTTCGGTTTTCATATGCAATCTTCGAGGTTTTGGGTCGGGGGATGAAATCTTCGGCGAGGCATCCGGGAGAGACGGCGCGACCGCGAAGATTGCACGCGCCAGTCGAAGATTTCACCCTAGCGCTTATGGAATCTTCGGCAGTGGCGGATCGGGGGAGCGGAGGAACCTGGACACGGGCCGGCGCGGGCGGAGCGTACACCGCCCCGCCGCGCCCGGATGAACTCTTGACCGGCAATGCGCCGGGGAAGGATGATGACCGATGAACGCGACACTGACGAATGAGGACATGGCTCTTCTGGCGAACACACCCGCCTTGCGCTCGGCACGCGAACAGTTGGCTGCGGAGCGGCTTGGACGGCGGAAGGCGGCCGTCGATGAGATTCGGCTCATCGAAGGCGAACTCGGGCGGCTTGTGCCGCAGGCCGACAAGACGATCGTCGAGGCGCAGAAGGGGGTCGAGTCGGCTCGCGTTCACTTGCGGTCCGCCGAGACGCGAGCACGCGAGGCGGACCACGCACGATCGTCGATTGTCAACCCGCGTGAACACCGCCGCGACGTGCTGCTCGCCGAACTTCGCAACACGGCTTCGCCTCAACTCGACGCGGCGCTTGAGCGGAATCGGCGGTTGCGCGAGGAAATGTCGCGGCCCGGAGCGCTTCCGGGCGCGGGCGACGTTGAGGCGTGGTCCGCGCTCAAGGGCCGTCTCGCGCGCATCGACTCGGCCTGGCGTGAACTTGACGAACTTCGCACCGCGGCGCTCGACGACGATGATCTTGCGAAGCGTATCGCCGAGGCCGAGGCGTCGATCGACGCGCCGCCCGAGGACAACGGCGTGGGGCCGGTGCTCGGGGCCGTGCTCTACGGCGCGAAAGGGGGCGCGAAGTGAATGATCGAACTTCTGGCTTCGACAGCGCGCTCCACGAGGCGGGCCACGCCTGCGCCTGCCTGTCGCTTCACGCGACGCTGCATGGTTCGACGATCAATCCGCACGGCGAGACAACCTGGCACACAACGGATCGCCGCGTGCTCGGGATCGTCTCGGCCGCCGGGTGCGCGGCGCTCCGGCTGGCGGAGCGATTCAACTCCCGACAATGCGCGTTGAGCGACACGGACGCCGATCTACTCGCGCGGTCCGGCCTGCCGCGCGCTGAGGCGATGCGCGAGGCGACTCAACTGCTCCGACGCTGCTGGCCTGCCGTCGAGGCGATCGCCGCTACGCTCCACGATCGCGGCGCGCTGAGCGGTGAGGAGGCGCAGAGAATCTTCACACGTGAGACGGTCCCCCGATGCCTTCCTGTCGCGCCGGCGCGGAGTGAAGCGCACAGCGGCGCAACATCGAACGGCCGCGACCACCTGCCGCCGACTTGGGGCAGGGACTGGCGCGCGCAGATTGACGCACTGGCTTCCGGCCGCTTGCTATGGCCGCACCCCCGAGGTAGGGGGGTGGGGGGTTCGCATCCTTGGGGGGCATCGCCCGAGGACCGTCTCGCTCGGCTCACG
>CAZPJJ010000194.1:3353-7645 GCA_964586535.1 uncultured Acidobacteriota bacterium
CACGCGAAAAATCCCCGCCCGGCGTTTTCATTTTCTGCGGGTGGCTGCACCATGAACCGGACGCCGACCGCACTCCTGAAACTTCGCGGCTCGTGGCGCGGCAAGTATCGCGTGGACGCGGCGCTTGAACAGTCGATCCCGGCGCGCCCCGCCTGGCTGTGCGCCGCCGCGGCGCGTGAGTGGGATCGCATCGTGCCGCAACTCGCGCGGCTGGGCATCCTCAACGTCGCGGACGGCTGGGCGCTCGCGCGGTACGTCGAGACGCTGATTCAATGGCGCGAAATCTCTCGCATCATCGCGCGCGACGGGCCGGTGCAGGAGCGGATCGTCGCCTCAACGGGCGCGACCCGTCGAGTGGCGAGGCCGGAAGTCGCCATGCTCAAGCGCCTCGACGGCGAACTGCTCAAAACCGAACGCGCCTTCGCAATGACGCCGCGCTCACGGGCGGGCATGAAGGGCGCGCCATGAGCGGTGATGATCCGCACCGCTATCGGTTGACGCTGGAGCGCTTCGGCTCGGGTGGCGCGCCGACGGCGGTGCGGATTCGCCAAGTCCTGAAAGCGGCGCGGCGCCTTGGCCTGCGCTGCACCTGGATCGACGGCGGGAAGGCGACTTCACCGGCCGGGGACGCTTCCGAGGCGGGAACGACGCGCCACGATTCGCCGTGCGGCGTCCGAAGGGATCGGCCCGATGCGTAGGGCACGGGGCGACTCGACGCGACGTAGGGCATTCTCGACGGCCGCCCCGGCTGGCGCGGGCCGGAACCGGGGGAGCGGAAGGGACGATACGGGACTGTTGCCAAGCGGCAAAGAGACGGTATACTTGGGCATGAGCATCATCGCGGAACTTCGGAAACTGATTCACGCGAGCGGCATGAGCCGCAACGCGATCGCGCTCAAGTCGGGCGTTTCGGTCGGGATCGTCTCGCGCCTGTTGTCGGGCGAGCGGCCGGACCTGACGACGCGGACCGCCGAAGCGCTGGCGAAGGCGATCGGGTACGAACTCACCTTCCGGCCGACGGGCCGGGGAAAGCGGGCGAAGCATGGCAAGTCTCTCGACTGACGGCTCGGGCAAGCGGCGCATTCTGTTCATCGACCGCGACGGCATCCGGCGCACGATCCGGCTCGGGGCCGTGTCCGCCAAGTCGGCGGCGGCGTTCTGCGATCGGGTGGACACGCTCAACAAAGCGAAGAAACTCGGGACCGCGATCGACCCGGACACGCTCAACTGGCTCGCGGAGCGGCCCGATTCAATCTACAAGCGGCTGGCGCGCGTCGGGCTTGTCGAACCCCGCGCCGGGGCGGCGCTGCTCACGCTCGGCGCGCTCCTGAAAGCATGGCTCGCGGCGCAGGACGTGAAGCCGTCTACGCTCGTGCGATGGCGACAGACTGAGGCGGCGCTGACTCGGCACTTCGGCGCGGACCGCGACGCGGCGAGCATCACGGCCGCCGACGGCGAGCGCTGGCGATCGTCTCTGCGGGCGGACGGGTATGCCACGGCCACAATCTCCAAGCACGTCCAGATTGCCCGGCAGGTGTTCCGCTGGGCGGTGCGGCGCGGCCGGGTGAAGCACAACCCTTTCGCGGACGTGAAGGCGGGAACGCAGGTCAACGCGGCGCGCCATGCGTTCATCGACGGGGCGACGATCGCGGCGGTTCTGGAAGCGTGCCCGGACTGCCATTGGCGGCTGCTCGTCTCTCTCTCGCGCTACGGCGGGCTGCGCATCCCTTCCGAGGCGAACGGCCTGCGATGGTCCGACGTGGATTGGGATCGCGGCCGGTTGACGATTCGCTCGCCGAAGACTGAGCATCACGACGGGCACGGCGATCGCATCATCCCGATCTTCCCCGAACTGCGCGGGCCGCTGATGGAAGCCTTCGACGCGGCCGAGGATGGCGCGGAGTACGTCCTGCCCGACCGATTCCGCAACGGGTACAACCCGCACACGCACTTCCTGCGGATCATCCGGCGGGCCGGAGTGAAGCCCTGGCCGCGACTGTGGCACAACTTGCGGGCGAGCCGCCAGACCGAACTGGCGGCGTCGTTTCCCCTGCACACCGTCTGCGCGTGGATCGGAAACAGCAAGGCCGTGGCGTCGGGGCACTACCTGCAACTGACGGATGCCGACTGGGCGCGGGCGATCGGCGAGGATCAGAAAAGCGGCGCAAAAAGCGGCGCACGCGCGGCGCAAAAAGCGGCGCAGCACACGCCCGCACCGGCTCGCAAGGCTTCGCGGGAATCGTCAGAATCCCCTTGTTTTTCAGGGGTTTTGCGAGAGGACGCGAGCGGACGCGACTCTACGCAAAGTGCATCTAGTGGGCGCTACTGGACTCGAACCAGTGCGGGATCATCGGGAAAACCGGGCATCCCCGAGGAGCGCGGCGCAGAATCCGGCGCACTTTCGGACGATCCGGCCCCGGCCGATCCCCGGCTCGCGGCAATCGTCGGGGCGTGGGAGCGGTTGCCCGAGGCGATCCGAAGGGCGATGGCGGCGATGATCGGCGACTAGACTTGATTCGCGGGACGGCGCGCGACGGCGCGCCAAGCGGCCCCGGGCCGGTGCGAGACATTGCCCTGTCCATCGCATTCGGCCGGGGCCGGTCCGCATGAGAGACGGGGCATCATGGCGAAGCGACCGGCGAAGGCGACTCCGAAGCAACAGCGGCCGACCACGGCGGCGACGATGGCCGTGGAGCGATCCGCGCCGACCATCGACCCCGAGGCCGCGCGACGGCTGGCGAGTGAGTGGCGGCGCTTCGGCGAGACGATGACGGCTGCGGCGCATCAGGCTGAATGGCGACACCCCGACGGCGAGCGGTTCATGCCCGCACCCTGGCACGACCTGGCCGAGTCGCGCATTCTGCATCGCGCTGATTCACTCATCGAGGGCGGCAAGGCGGCGACGCGCATCATCGCGCCCCCGGCGGCGTCGGCTGAGGCGCGCGGACAGGCGGCGGCGCGGCTGTCGGCGCTGGCGGAGCGGAGCCTTGCCGCTGTCGGCCTTCCGGTGCGGCACGGGCGCGCTGTCGGCGATTGGGCCGGGCGGGTGTTCGACTTCGCGGCGGCGAAGCGTTGGAACTTCGGCGGGCGCAGCGGTTCGACGCTGGTAGGCGGCTCATTCCGGCGCGACTCGGACCCGGCTCGTTTCGGCGAGATTGCCGACTTCGCAGCGGCGAGCGCCGATGAACTGGAGCGCGTCGCGGCGGGAGCGCCCATGCCTGGCCTGACGCCGGACCATCGCGCGGTGCTGGAGGTGTGGCGCGGCCGCGAAACTGATCGACTGCCGGTGCTGGCCGTGGCGGAGTGCGGCACGATCCGCAATCGTGAAACCGTCGGCCGTCTCATGCGCGACATGGCGGGCTGGCGCATTCTCGACTGGCCACCGAACTCCCGCAAAGGCGCGACTCTCACGGAGCGAGGCCGGACGATTCTCGGCGACACTAACCGGCGCTGATGCCGACTTAACCCGACATTGCGCGCGGCGGGAATGTGTTACTCTTCCCGCATGATGACAGCGCATCGCCCCCTCAAATTGTCCGAAATGGCTCGACGGCTCGGCGTCTCTGTCTCATGGCTTCGGCAAGAGGCCGAGGCGGGACGCCTGCCGCACCTGCGCGCGGAGCGTGGGATTCTCTTCGACCCCGAGACGATCGAGCGCATGTTACTTGAGCGCGCCGCGAGCGAGGGGGTGCGCCGATGATCGCCCGCGCCGACCATAACGCCGCGCCCGAACCGATCGCCCTGCGCCCGCGCGAGGCGGCCCGGTTGCTGTCCATCGGCGAGCGGACGCTTTGGAACTTGACCGCGCCCCGAGGGCCGATCCCGGTGGCGAAAGTCGGAGCGGCGAGACTCTACCGGCGCTTGGACCTGGAAGCCTGGCTCGCCGAACAGATTGAGGCGCAACGCTGACGCGAAACAAAATGCCCGGCGCGCTCCGCAAAAGTCGCGCCGGGCGAGGATCGAAACATGTTGAATCGTAGACAACTCATTTCGCCCGAGGCTCGCGCCTTCGCTCGTCGAATCGCCCGCATCCGCGTCCGCCGCCGCTTGCTCGGACTGCTGCGGCGCGCGCTCAGAATCGAGGCGGTGCGATGACGACGACCGCCGCCTGGCGAGAATGCACACGAGCGCACCCCTGCCCCGGTTGTGGTAAACACGACTGGTGCGCGAGGGCCGACGATGGCGCCTTCGTCTGTATGCGCGGCGCTAATGCTCCCGCTGGATTCCGTTTGCTATCGACGCGACTGGACGGCGGCCGAATCTTCGCCCCTGACGATGCGCCGAGGCGCAAC
>CAZPJJ010000195.1:0-7637 GCA_964586535.1 uncultured Acidobacteriota bacterium
AAGGGCAGCTTGTCGACGACGACGAGCGAGAGGGCCTCGCCGGGCACGTCGATGCCCTGGCGGAAACTCGCGGTGCCGACGAGGACGGAGTGGACGTCGTCGCGGAAGGCCTCGATGAGGCGCTCGCGGGGCGCGTCGCCTTGGACGAGCACGCGATAGGGCAGCGCGCCGCGCAGGCGCTCGGCGGCGTAGCGCAGCGCACGATGCGAGGCGAAGAGCACGAGCGCCCGCCCTTGGCTGATCGCGACGAGCTCTTCGATCTCGCGCAGCGAGCGCTCGGGGAACGACGGATCGCTCGGCTCGGGAAAGACGCGCGGCACGTAGAGCACGGCCTGCCGCTCGTGGTCGAAGGGCGAGGCGACGATGATCTCGTCGGCCGCCGGGAGACCGAGCTTGGTGCGCGCGCGTTCGAGCGAGCCCGCGACGGAGAGCGTCGCGGAGGTCGCGACGACGGAAGCGAACGCCACGGAGAAGCGCGCTTCGAGGAGCGGGCCGACCTCGATGGGAACGCTCGCGAGCGCGGCGCCGGCCTTGCCCTGCGGCTCGACGGTGATGACGCTCTCGGCGCGGTCGCCGTCGAGGAGCGCGTCGAGTGCGGTCTGGTAGTCGGCGCAGCGAACGACGAGCAGGGCGCGCTCGTCGACGCGATCGCCGGGGCCGCCGACCGCGGACGCGAGCCGCGCGAGTGCGTCCGCGAGGTCGCTGCCGAGGGCGTGCGCTTTCTCGGCGAGCGCGCCCTGCGCGGGCAGACGTTCGCGCGAGCGTCCTTCGCGCGGGCGGATCGCGCCGAAGAGCTCGCGTCCCGCGAGCTCGACGCCCTCGGCGGGATGCATCGGCCGGCCGGTGCGCGCGAGTTCGTCGGCGGCGTCGCGGGCGAGCTCGGCGATCATGCGCGAGGAGAGCCGCACGCCGAAGTGCGTGGCCGCCGCGTCCTCGACGAGATGCGCCTCGTCGAGCACGAGGTAGGGCGCGTCGGGAAGCACCTGCCCCGGCCCGCTCGAGCGCAGCGCGAGGTCGGAGAAAAGCAGGTGGTGGTTGACGACGACGACCTGCGCCTGCTGCGCGAGCCGCCGCGCGCGCACGACGAAGCAGCGCTCGTAGAAGGCGCACTTCTGGCCGATGCAGATCTCGGCGCGGCCGTCGAGGCGCGCCCAGAGCGGCGAGGAGTCGGGGAGGTCGTCGATCTCGGCGCGATCGCCGACCTCGGTGCGCCGCGCCCAGCGCGTGATCTTGCGGTAGAGCGGCACCTCGGCCGCGGTATCGAGCAACGGCTCGGCTTCGAGCTCGGCGAGGCGCTTGAGGCAGAGGTAGTTGGGGCGCCCCTTGAGCACTTCGACGCGCGCATTGCTGCCGAGCGCCTCGAGAGCGGGCGGCAGCTCGCGCAGCACGATCTGATCCTGGAGCGCCCGCGTGCCGGTCGAGAGGATGACCGTCTCGCCCGAGAGCAGCGCGGGGATGAGATACGCGAGCGTCTTGCCCGTACCCGTGCCGGCCTCGGCGACGAGACCGCGCCCCGCCGCGAACGCAAGGACGACGGCCTCGGCGAAGCGGCGTTGGCCAGGGCGATCTTCGAGCGGCGCGCCGCGCGCGCGCGCCAGCGGCCCCTCGGGCGCGAAGTACTCGGAGACCGTCAGCGCCCGGGGCCGCTCGCGGTCGGTGCTCACCCGACGGGGTGCTCGTCGCGGATCTCGGTGTAGAGCGGGAAGCCCTCGCAGAGCGAGACCACGTCGGCGCGCACGCGGTCGAGTTCGGCGCGGTTCTCGCGCAAGTTGAGCGCACGCGCGATGAGCGCCGCGATCTGGCGCATCTCGCCTTCTTTCATGCCGCGCGTCGTGAGCGCGGGCGTGCCGAGCCGCAGGCCCGACGCGACCATCGGCGGGTTCTGATCGAAGGGAATGGTGTTCTTGTTGACCGTGATGTTGACCGTGTCGAGTAGCTCTTCGGCATCCTTGCCGGTGATGCCCTTGGCGAAGACGTCGACCAGCATGAGGTGGTTGTCGGTGCCGCCGCTGACGATGCGGAAGCCCTCTTCGACGAGACCGGCCGCGAGCGCCTTGGCGTTGGCCATCACCTGCCGCTGGTAGTCCTTGAATTCGGGCTTGAGCGCCTCGCCGAAGGCGACGGCCTTGGCGGCGATGACGTGCACGAGCGGCCCGCCCTGGATGCCCGGGAAGACCAGCTTTTGCATGTCGTTGTAGCGCTCCTTGGTGCAGAGGATGAGCCCGCCGCGCGGCCCGCGGAGCGTCTTGTGCGTGGTGGTGGTCACGAAGTCGAAGAGCGGCACCGGCGTCGGATGCAGGCCGGCGGCGATGAGCCCGGCCGGATGCGCGATGTCGGCCATCGTCAGCGCGCCCACTTCGTCGGCGATCTCTTTGATGCGCCGCCAATCGATGAAGCGCGAGTAGGCGCTGGCGCCGGAGACGATCAGCTTGGGGCGGTGCTCGCGGGCGAGCGCGGCGAGTTGGTCGTAGTCGAGCCGCTCGTCTTCGCGGCGTACGCCGTAGGAGACGAAGTGGAAGAGCTTGCCCGAGAGGTTGAGCGGATGGCCGTGCGTGAGGTGGCCGCCGTGCGAGAGGTCCATGCCGAGCACGGTATCGCCGGGCTGGAGCACGCTGAAGTACACGGCTTGGTTGGCCTGCGAGCCCGAGTGCGGTTGCACGTTGGCGCGTTCGGCGCCGAAGAGCTCCTTGGCGCGATCCCGGGCGAGCGACTCGACCTCGTCGGCGAATTCGCAGCCGCCGTAGTAGCGCTTCTTGGGGTAGCCCTCGGCGTACTTGTTGGTGAAGACGGAACCCGTGGCCTCGAGCACGGCGCGCGAGACGAAGTTCTCGGACGCGATCAACTCGAGATGCGTGTGCTGGCGCCGCGCTTCGTTGCGGATCGCCTCGGCGACGATCGGATCCGTTTCCCAGAGTTCTCGACCCATCGTTCTTCTCCCCGGCCCGCCCGCGCTCAGTGCGGCTGGCCGCCTTCGATCTTGTCGACCCGCCGCGCGTGCCTGCCGCCCTCGAAGGGCGTCTCGAGGAACACGCCGACGATGGCCTCGGCGAGGCCCGGGCCCGTCACGCGCTCGCCGAGCGCGAGCATGTTGGCGTCATTGTGGAGGCGTGCGAAGCGGGCATCCCATTCGGACGTGCAGCGCGCGCAGCGCACGCCGCGAACCTTGTTGGCGACGATGGACATGCCGATGCCCGAGCCGCAGATCACGATGCCTCGCTCGGCGCGCCCCTGGGCGACTTCCAGCGCGGCGCGGTGCCCCCAATCGGGGTAGTCGGTGGACGACTCGCCGGTCGTGCCGACGTCTTGGACGTCGTGGCCGGCCTCGCGGACGAAGCGGGCGAGCGCTTCCTTGAGGCGGAAGCCGGCATGGTCCGAACCGATCGCGATGCGCATCGGGGGGGCTCCGCGGCCATGGGTTTCGCGACGCTTCGAGCCGGGGAATCCGCGCAGGTGCCCAGGTTCCGGCGTGCGTCATGGCGCTCGGGGATTCTACCCCGGCGGGCCCGGTGCGCCCGGCAGGCCCGGCCGGGACGGTGCTTGCCCATCCCGCGCGCGGGACCGACCTTCCTGGCAGGAGACCGCATGGCGAAGGTCGAGATCGATTACGACATGTGCGAGAACTCGCAGGTTTGCGAGGCCGTCTGCCCCGTCGAGGTCTTCGCCGTGGACCAGGGCATCGTGCGCGTCATCAACGCGAACGAGTGCGTGGTCTGCATGAAGTGCGTCGAGAGTTGCTGCTCCGGGGCGATCGCGATCGACTTCTGATCCTGCCGGCGCCTGGAGCGGCGAGAAGCGACTCATTGCAGCGGTTCTCGATTCTTCGGCTTTCGTTCGCTTCTCGCTCCTTGTTTCTCTCCAGGCAGCCGTTCCACAGTACCGCGTTGCTTGCGGGGAAGGTCATCGGGGTCCACGGGTCATTCACCAGGAGGACACCATGGCCAGTCGTGACCGCCCTTCGGTTCGCTTGTCCGCGCGCGTCGGCGTCGCGCGACCGCAGGCATCGCCTCGCACATTTCGCCTGCTCTTCATCGAGACGAGAGACCGTCGCTTCTATCCGCTCGTCGACTTGCTCTCGCGCATCGAGAGTCAGCGCTACGTCATCGATCGCGTCGACGACGCCGCGCGCGCCCGGGCGCTCCTCGCGAAAAAAGCGCACGATCTCTGCCTCGTCGATTCCGCGCTCGGCGCCAACGCCTGTATCGATCTCGTGCTGGTGGCCTCGGAGTCCGCTCGCGCTCCCGTCCTCGTGCTCGCGGAACCAGCCGAGCAGAAGCTCCTGCGCGACGCACGGATCGCGGGGGCGGTCGGATACCTCTGCCTGCGGCACCTTTCCTCCGCGACCCTCGAGCGGGCGATCCGGACGCTCGTCAAGCGCCGAGCGGCCGGTGGCGCCCCCGGGTCGAGGGAGTGGCGCGCGGCCGAGACCCGGCCGACCCAGCCCCCCGCTTGACCGCTCGTGGTCTCGATCCCAAGGAACGGCGGCCGATCAGCCCCAGAGCAGATGGAAGGTTGACGGGAAGCGCCGCCCGATCGCGGGTAGACTGAGGCGTTTCCCCTCCCCAGAGGGCCGCCCGTGAACGACTTCCTCGAACTCAAGACCCGCATCAACGGCCTCATCGACGAGTTGGTCGCGCGAAGTGACGGCGGACCCGGGTCGCAGCCTTCGGGCGACTGGGTTCCCAAGGTCGACATGTACGACCTGCCGGACCGCATCGTCCTGCGCGCCGACCTGCCCGGTGTCCTCGCGGACGATCTGGACGTGCGCCTCGAGGGCCACCAGTTGGTCATCCGGGGCGTCCGCCGCCAGCCGCAGGATCTCGACGCCGAGTCGCTCTGCCGGCTCGAGCGCCCATTCGGGGCGTTCGCGCGGCGCTACGCGCTGCCCGAGTCTGTGGACGCCGAGCAGGTGCGCGCCGCCTGCCGGAACGGTGAACTCGAGGTCGTGGTTCGCAAACGCGAGCCCTCGCAAACACGGCGCATCTCGGTCGAGTCGCCCTGATCGAGCGGCGGCCCGGCGAGGAGCACAGCATGGCTTTCGCGACCCTGCGCGGCCTCACCGCCGCGGCCGCTCTCTTCGCGATCGGAGGCACGCCCTCGGACGGCGCCCCCTCGCAGCGCCCCGACCTCGACTACCAGATCACGAGGCGCGACGCCGTCGTTCGCGCGGTCGAGGCCGTCAGCCCGGCCGTGGTCAACATTTCGACCGAGAAGCTCGTCCAGAACCCGTACTACGGCAGGGACGACTTCTGGAGCTGGTTCCAGGGCATGCGCCCGCGCCGCCAGCGGGAATACGTCGAGAACTCGCTCGGATCGGGCGTCCTCGTCGACCCCGACGGCCTGGTGTTGACGAACGAACACGTCGTCGGCGCGGCGGACCGCATCTTCGTGACGCTCGCCGACGGCCGGCAGGTCGAAGCCGACATCGTCGGTTCGGACCGCGCGTCCGACCTCGCCGTGCTCCGGCTCAAGGAGAAGGGCCCCTGGCCGGCGGTCCGGATGGGCCGATCCGACGACCTCATGATCGGCGAGACGGTCATCGCGATCGGCAATCCTTTCGGCCTGCAGAGCACGGTGACGCTCGGCGTCGTCTCGGCGCTCGGGCGCACGCTGCAGAGCGATCCCGAGAATGGCGACGCCTACGCCGACTTCGTGCAGACCGACGCGGCGATCAACCCGGGCAACTCCGGCGGGGCGCTGCTCAACGTGCTGGGCGAACTCGTCGGCATCAACACGCAGATCGTCGCGCGCGGCCAGAATCTCGGCTTCGCGATCCCGATCGACCGTGCACGGAAGGTGCTGGACGAACTCGTCCACTACGGCCGCGTGCGTCCGATGTGGACGGGCATGATCGTCGAGGAACTCGACGCCGGACTGGCCCGCGACATGGACATGGCGGACGTCAAAGGCGTGATCGTCGTGCAGCGCTTCAGCGAGAGCCCGGCCGAGAGCGCCGACGTGCGCGCCGGCGACGTCGTCCTCGAGATCGACGGCCAGAAGGTGACGACGATCGCCGAGTACGAGACCGTGCTCGCGCGGGCCGGCCGTGGCAACACCGTGCGCGCCAAGATCCGCCGCGGCGCCGAAACGCTCGAGCGCCGAGTGCGCGTCGAGACCTTCCCCGCGGACCGCGCGCCGCGCATGGCCTGGGAGGTGCTCGGGCTGCGCGTGGTGCAGGGCCGGGAGACGGTGCTGATCGACGAAGTTCGCCCCGATTCGACGCTGGCGCGGCGCGCCCGCGGATCGCTGCGCGGACTCGCGATCGTCTCGATCGACGGCAAGCAGATCGAGACCGTCGAACAGTTTCACGACGCGATTCCCACGACGATCTACCGCCGCACGGCGAACCTCGTGATCTCCGATGGGCGGCGCTATTACCGCGTCGGAATCCCGATCCGGCGCTGACGGGTGTTGCGGACTATGACCAGCGACGAAAAGAGAGTCCTACGTGAGGACGACGAGAGGCGCCACGAAGGCGACGGCGAGGAAGTGCGCGTGACCGACAGGCGACGATTCCATCCAGACGGCAGCCGTCGCGAGAGCGACGGAGAGGCGGAAGCCGCGGGCGCTGCCTTCGCCGAGGAAGAGAACACCGGTGCCGAAGCACCCGCGGAACCGGTGGAGGTCGTACCGGCTTCCATCGCGCGGGAGTGGGAACGGCGTGCGCTGGACGCCGAATCGAAGATCCGCGACATCACGGACGCCTACCGCCATCACAAGGCAGAGCTGGACGCGACCCGCGCCCGCCTCGAGCGCGATCAAGAGGCGCGCGTCGCGGAGGCGCTCGGGCGCTCGCTCTTGCGCATCCTCGAGGCGGTCGATGGACTGGAGCTCGCGCTCTCCCACGCCGAGGACGGCCCGCTCGCCCAAGGCGTTCGCCTGGTCCAGCGCAAGATGCTCGACACCCTCGCGGCGGAAGGCGTCGAGCGCATCGAGACGATCGGCCTGCCCTTCGACCCGAACGTCATGGAGGCGATCGCGATGATCCCCGTCACCGATCCACAACAGGCCAACACCGTGGTCGGCGAATCGCGCGCCGGATACCGCTTCCGCGACAAGATGCTGCGCCCGCCCCAGGTGCACGTCGGCATGAACACGGCTTCCGAGTGACCCTGTGACCGAGACGCGCCGGGGAGTCCTCTTCGGGCTCGCGGCCTACGGTTGGTGGGGCTTCGTCGCGATCTACTTCAAGAGCGTCGCGCACGTCGCGCCACTCGAGGTGCTGGCGCACCGCGTGGTCTGGTCGCTGGCCCTGCTCGTGCTCTGGCTCGCGCTCTCTCGCCAACTCGCTACCGTGCGTCCCCTGCTTCGCGACCGGCGGACCGTCGCGATCTCGCTGGTCACGACGGCGCTCATCGCCGTCAACTGGCTGGTTTTCATCTGGGCGGTCTCGACGGGCCATCTCCTGCAGGCGAGCCTGGGGTACTTCATCAATCCGCTCGTCAACGTCGTGCTGGGCGTGATCTTTCTCGGCGAGCGCCTGCGCCGCGCCCAGAGCGCCGCCGTGGGGCTCGCGACGGTCTCCGTGGCATGGTTGATCGTCGTCGGCGGAACCTTCCCATGGGTCTCGCTGGCGCTCGCGCTGAGCTTCGGACTTTACGGATTGCTGCGCAAGAAAGCGCGCGTCGACTCCGCGCTGG
>CAZPJJ010000196.1:0-7599 GCA_964586535.1 uncultured Acidobacteriota bacterium
CGCGGCGACGCGCCCGACTTCCCGCCCGGTCCCGCGACGCTCGTCGCGGCCGGGATCGGCGGCGTTTCCTACGTCGATGCGAACGCCCCCACCGATCGTCTTTCCTACTACAAGGTCCTCGCAGAGAGCGACGAGAGCTGCGGAAGCGGTCCTCATAACGGCGGTCAGCTCGACGACAACACCTCGGTCGCCGTCGTGAGCGAGACCACCTCGAGTCCCCTGCCGGGAGCGGTCGAGGGTCTCGACGCCCTGCTCGTCGGAAGGGCGCATGTGAGGCTGACCTGGGACGGCGCCGTCTCGGCCGCGTCCTATCGCATCCTCCGCTCGACGACCGGGCAACCGGACTCCTTCGTGTCGATCGGCGAAACGACGGGGACTACCTTCGACGATCTCGACAGCGGAGCCGACGGTACGACCTACTTCTACGAGGTCCTGGCGCTCGACGCCTGCGGCAACGCCGGTCCGTGATTTCTTTGGGCATGGCGCCTCCTCGCCTCAGGCGGGGGGGCGCCGCCGATGACGCGCGATCGCGAAGGCGTAGACCACCCCGTTGACGACCACTACGGCGGCGCCGAGTGCGAGCTGCGCTTCGCGCGTCAGGCCGTCGGGATAGACGACCGCCGCCAAGTAATGATCGATGAAACCGCCGTCGTATCCCGCCTCGCCTGCGCGCCGACGAAGCTCGATCTCGAGCGGCGTCAGGGGGCAGATCCAGCCGAAGAACGAGATACACGCACCCCAGAGCGCGGCGTGGACGTGCAAGATGGACCACCGGAGGTCGCGCAGAGCGAGCAAGCCGCCACAACCGACGAAGACGACGAACGCGAAGTGCAGCGCCATGACGGCGTCCGCGAGAAGACGGATCCAGACGTCACCGGGGATTTCGCTGCTCATCGAGTTCCGTGAAGGATAGCGCGGCCCCGCGCAGCGGCCTCGAACCGGGCTCCCGCGGCTCTTCGCTTCCGGGTGTGATGAACCGCCGCGGCTAGCTGCGTTCCCAGCGCAACTCCATATCGTCACGATCGCCGAGCGCGCCTCGTAGAAGCTTCACGAGGTCAGGCTCGGTTCCGTTCGACGAGAGCATCTCGATCGTCGCGGCGTCGAAGTAGTAGTCGCGATCCGCGGATGATTCTTCGACAAGAGCCTTCTGCAAAGACTGGAACTGGTCGTCGGAGATCGCGCCGATCTCGACTCCGCTCTCGACGTCGAAGAGCCGGACCATGGGGGACCTCCCCGGGGACGCGGCGAGTGCGCCATTGGCGCACCCGCGCAACGTCCTTGGTGGGATGAAAGACCGCGCGCCGCTCAGTCGATGGGGATGGCCGTCACGCTGGGCGTGCCGAACGTGATCGACCCAACTCCGCCTTCGCTCGGGCACGAGCCGCCCTGCACGGGAAGTTCGACGAGGAAGGCAGCCGTGCCGTCGTCGTTGACGGTCAGGAAGGGCTGCGAAAGCGTGATGCGCGGAATCGGGTAGGACCCACCCACTTCGCACGTGAAGCCCGTCGCGGCGTCCGTGATGGACACGACGTCGACCTGGCCCGACACGCCGTTGTAGTCGCCGGCGGGAATCTGGAACGTACCCACCAAGCTGTTCGCATCGCTGAACGAGGCGAGAAGATCGACCGGCGCGTCCGCGCTCACCGCAAGGGCCACCGCGGAACCGGCCGTGTTGTAGAGGCTGAGCGATGAGAACGCCACGTTCACGCTCGTGAGCCCGGCAGGCGCGTCGATGGGAGGCGGCGGCACGCTGGCACCATCGCTCGATGCGTAGAGCGACACGATGCCGGACTGGGGATCGGCGGGATCGTCGCTGCTGCAACCCACGGCGAAGATCGCCGCGACAAGGAGCAGTCCGAAGATCCAAGTGTTCTTTCTCATGATTTCTCCTCCGATGGTGGACACCCATCTGGGCCACGACGAGACGCATCGGGCTCGCCTCGCGTCAGGCCGCGCGCGGCGCGGCGACGATCGACGACGACCCTCGCCACGGACATGACGAAAGTATGGCAATTCCGCGGCGAATGCACCCCCCGTTGAGCACTTACGAACATGCCCTTTTCCGGAAGGCAACCCCCCCCCTCTCTCAGTGGCCCTCCGAGACCAGGGCTCCATCACCATCCGGGCCTGACCCCGCCACGATCCAGGCAGCGAAAGGCTCCTGAAAATCGTCAGCAAAAGAAAAATCAGTCACGTCAACGTCTAATTCGGTCACATCCAACCAACTCTCCCAACCCGTGAAAGAAGTCGCCCTGCGCACCCCGTAGCTGGACGAGAAAGGCTCGCGCTCCCAGCCGAGCACCGTTCGCCCATCGACACGCTCGACGGAGTCGATGCGCACCTGTCCAGGAACACCACAGAGCCAAGCGTCGCAATCCTGCCAGTTCGATGCCAAGAGAACATCGTCGATCCACCATCCCGCTCCCGTACCGTTCACGGTCCCAAGGCGAAACCGGATGCGAATCGAGAGACCGTCGTACGCCGAAAGATCGGCCGCAGAGAGAACCCACCCCCCGCTCGAGCCCGCCCAGACGCCGCGCCGGTCCACACCCTGGCCTGCCTCGGCGTCGTAGGGGTGTTCGATGAGTCTGGGTCCGAGATCCGTCCAGAAGCCGCTGCCTTCCACGGACACTTCCGCGAAGGCCCCGCTGCGTTCGAGCGTCAGTTCGTAGCGATGCCAGAACGAGAGCCGAGCGGACCCGCGCGGGCGAAGAACGTCCGTCACGAGGACGACGTCCTTCTGGAGCGCAGCGCCTGACGAGTGGAACGCGTGCGATCCTCCGTGAGCCTCTCCGGCGAGCGCCCAGTCGTCGGCGCCGGTCAGTGCCGCGTGTGTCCAGCCATCCGGCTCCGCGCCGCCGTGTTCGAAGTCCTCCCCGTCGGTCTCTTCCCGCGCATCGCCATTGAGAACCTCGGTGAAGTGGTCCTCGCGGGGATCGCCGCCTTGCCACGCTATCGTCAGCACGAATTCAGCGATTTCGCGACAACTCGCGCCCGCGTTCACGGTCATCGCTACATCCCTCGTGACGCTTGCTCCGGCCCCGACATCTCCCAGCGCAACCGGCGCGGAAGGAAGCGTGACGTCGGCACTCGACGCGATGGCGAGTGTCGCAGCCGCAGCGGTCTCGCTGCCGATGTTCTCGATGGTCACCCGCAGCGTCACGGTCTCGCCGAGGTCGGCCACGCCGTCGGTGTCGCAGCCCGAGAGCGAGTCGTCGACCACGTGCGCCCGGTAACGCAGGTAGGCTCCGTCGAGAGGGATCACCGTCGAGATTCCCTCGTGCGGCCGCGCGTCGTGGCCCGTGACCGTCACCATCAGCGATCCGGGAATGGCGGGCGCGGGCACGAGAGGAAGCACGACGCGACCACCAGCATCCGTGTAGCCCGCGGCAAAGATGTTCTCGTCATCCTTGCGCGCGGCAACCAGCGCCTGCGCGAATGGAGTTCCGTCGATCGTCACGACCGTCTCGAACTCGGTACTTCCGGTGGGGATCTCCGCGGGATACGAGACGTCGAGGTCGCGGGGGGAGGCCGTCCACACGAAGAGCGAGGGCTCCGAGAGCAGGTTGTACATGTCGA
Source organism: uncultured Acidobacteriota bacterium (assembly GCA_964586535.1). Lineage (GTDB taxonomy): Bacteria > Acidobacteriota > Polarisedimenticolia > J045 > J045 > CAZPJJ01. The sequence goes on from CAZPJJ010000196.1 coordinate 3,580, forward strand.
AGTAGTAGCGGATCGTCCCCGTATCCCCGTAGTGCGCGTAGAGGTCGAGCTTCGCGTCGTTGTGCAGGACTCCGATGCGCTTCCCTCCGGAGGTGAAGAGCTGATCGTGCCAGCGCCGCTGGTAGTAGTCGTCCTCGTCCCAGTACGAGTTGTTGGACGCGCCGACGAAAGCGATGGCGCCCTTCTTCGGGGCCTTCTGCCATGTCTCGCCGAAGCACTCGTCGCGATCGAGCGTGCCAGTCACGCAGGCATTGCTGATGACGAGCGGATACATGCCGTCGTTCGAGTTGGCGCGAACGTCGTCCTGGTCGTAGCCGCCGTGACTCGTCGGCCCTTGCCACGACGTCTCGCTGCCGTGCCCCGAATAGTTCACGACCGTGCGCCCGGCGTCGATCGAGGCGGCGATCTCCGCCGTATCGGCATCTTAGGTGTGGTAGTGCCGGTCGCAACTCGTTCCGCCGTGCGTCCAAGGCGTGGCTTCGAACCCGCGCGGCGTGTAGTGCGTCTCGATGCACCAGTCGTGCGTGCCTTCGATGAGCGAGATGTGTCCCGAATCCGAGGTACCGACGAACCCGGCACGCTTCGTCCACGCGTCGCTCGGGAAAGTCGCTTGCTGATACGTGAGCAACTTGTCGACGACATCGGAGGTCTCGGCGGCCGTGCGTGTGGAGATTCGCGCCACGGCGATGTCCGGCAAGAAGTCCGTTCCGTCGACGCAGGCGTACCAGTTGTCGGTCACCTGCGAGTTGCCTCCGCCGTCGCCGACGTGAATCGGCGTGAAATCGGTATCGCCGACGAGCAGGACGAAGCCCAGCGGCGGATCGGACCAAGTGTCATAGGCGTCCTGAATCTTCGCCTTGACCTGCGCGTCGGAGGGCGAGGCTCCGAGCGACGACGTCGGCACGACCTCGACGTGGAAGCCGGTCTGACGCTTCCAGGCGACGAGGGGATCGATCGCGGAGAGAAACGCATCGTTGGCGATGACGAGCATGCCCTCGGCTCCGCCCGCCGATCCTTCTCCCGGCTGGGCATCGACTCCTGTGCGCATGTCCGCGCAGACCGAGGGGCGCGTCAGCGGCACGTGGATCGCCGTGGAGAAGGGATCCAGCGTGGCCGGGACCGGAGGCGAGGCGCAGGCATGCCCGCCCTCGAAAGACACGTCGACCGCGACCCGCTTCGCGATGAGCAGCGTCCGGGAGGCGGGCCGAATCTGCAGCGGGACGATCTCGATCGTGATCACGTCGCGGCCGCGCAGAAGCCCTCGGCCAATGACGCGCACCGCGGGAGCCGCCGGCCACGGCTCGTCCGCGGCGTACGCCCTCTCGTCGAGCGCGAAGGGTGTCCGGTCCGCGGATCCGGGGATCTTCACGAGAGGCGGTTGGGCCGGAAGCGGCGGGTACGGCGCTCCGGTGTCGGCGAGGGCCAGGGTGCTGACCGAAAGCCGCTCGCCTCGGACGGTCACGTCGGCGCCTCGGGGCACTTCGACCAAGAGCCTCAGGACCGGGACGCGGGGATGACCGACAACATCCGACCATCCGTGATCGCCCCATCCGATCGCCGTGAACGACCGGCCGCGCAGGACAATGGTCTCGATCTCGACGGCGGAGAGATCGAAGCGCAGCGAAAGACCCGCAGGACTTGCCTTCTCGATGATCACGGCCGGCAGGCTTTCGACGCCCTCGGCACCGAGCGGAATCCAGGCCGCGTGCACGGGAGCGGCACCAAAGACGGAAGCCAGGGCGAGAGCAAAAACGAGACGACGCATGAGCGAGGACCTCCCGATCCAGCGATGCCGGGCAGACGGTGGAGAAGTACCGCCGGAACGGGGTGAAGAATAACAATTGTTTAGTTATCCCGCGCCGCTCATCTTGATTTGTCGCCCACTCGACCTCAGCGTATGCCTCGACGTAGGATTCGCTGCGGCCGGGGACACCGGCTGCGGACGCATTGATCACTTCGAGGAGGAGGCCGAGGGGGCCTCAGCCAAGAGAAGCGGGGCGCCTGGGGGACGGGCGCCCCGCTTCGTCCGTTTGCGGCGTCCGTTTGCGGCCGCGAGCGCGGGTCGCTCTCAGCACAGCGTCACCGCACCGAGAGCGCCTTTTCGTCCTTCGCAGTAGCCTCCTCGTGGGAGGATCGTGCGATGCGCAAGCTGGTGGTCTGTGTCTTGGTCGTCGTGGCCTGGGGAGTCCTCGCGACCGCTCTCGCGGGGACACCCGCAGCTTCCATCGCGCCGCGGCCTCGCGTCGAGATCACCCAGCCCGTCGTAGGCGCGCCCGTCACGGACCGCGCGACCGTCGCCTTTCGCGTGACCGGCATCGAAGACTCAGCGATCGATCGCGCTTTCGTTTCGATCGACGGCGTCGAGATCGGCACCATCGAGGAGTCTCCATGGATCGGTACTTTCGTCGTCGAAGTGGCCGGTGAAGCGCGGACGATCGAAGTGCGCGTCCAACTTACCGACGGACGCATGCTGGATGCCTCGCGACGGACGGCGCCGCTCGTCCTGCAGGACGAAGTCGACGTTCGCCTCGTCAATCTCTCGGTGAGCGTCACCGACGAAAGCGGCCGCCCCGCTCGCGGTCTTGCTCCGGCCGACTTCCGCGTCAGGGATGGCCGCGAAATCGCTAGGATCGAGCGCTGGAGCGAAGAGAGCCAAGCGCTCGCGATCATGCTCGTCCTCGACGCGTCGGGAAGCATGAAAGGCCGCCAGATCGAAACATCGCTCGACGCCGCGCGGGCTTTCATCGGCAAACTCGAGGACCGCGACCGCATGGGCATGGTCGTCTTCAATCACGAGATCACCGCGGCGCTCGCGCCAGGCCCGGACTTCTCTCCAGTCCTCTCTGCGCTCGACACGATCACCGCGCGAGGCGGTACAGCGCTCTACGATGCCATCTGCGAGGGCTCGTCGTTGCTCGATCTCGGCGGCAGAGGCATGCGACGCGTGCTGGTCGTGCTCTCCGACGGACGCGACGCCGCGCAGACCGGCTGGAAACCCGCCTCGGCGCACACGCTCGAAGAGGCGATCGAGCGCGCGCACCGCGACGACGTGATCCTCTTCACGATCGGTATCGGTGAACATCTGCGCCACGAACCCGCCATCGTCGGCGATCTCTCCACCGAGGAGATCCTGCGCACGCTCGCGGACGCCACCGGCGGACGCTCGATAACGATCGCCTCCGCCGACAGACTCGATGCGGTCTTCACCGACGTGCTCGAAGAGGCGCGGCATCAGTACTCGATCGCGTTCAAGCCCGCGGAACCGAAACCCGGAGAAACGTGGCGCGACCTCGACGTCGACGTGCTGCGCCAAGGGCTTTCCGCGCGGACACGCCGCGGCTACTACGTGCGCTGACCGCGCCGCTCTGAACCGCACCCCCGCGACACAACCGAATCCCCAAGAGGGCTACGGGGGGCGCGGCCCGACCCGCACCCCCCGTCCCCGGGCGCAATCGCGATCGCGCCCCCCTCCGTCAGGCCTCGCGTGTGCCTTGTCGTCGTCCCCCCGCGAGGCCCACGGTGCGTCCAGCCGGCGCCCAGTTCACGATCGCTCGTGAACAGTCGAGAGCAAGGGCGATGCCGGATCTCGCAAGGCGGATTCTAGTCGATGTTGGCGAACATAATCGAAGACTGACGAACCAAAAAACTTCGGACTCGCGATCCCCGAAACGGCTGGGCGCCGCCGCCGTCGAGACAACCGAGGGCGGCTCGCCCGAGGAAGTGTCTCGGATCCGGGACGGTCCGCTCAGACCCCTACTGCGCGAGTCCGACGACGCCTCGTGACCGGGCGATTCGCGAACGCAGGTCTCGAGAGTGTTGGACGTTGGCATCGGCGACCTGGCCGAGTGCCTCGCGCACCGATCCAGCCGTGGCGTGCCCCGCCAGGTGCTCGAAGAAGCGGCGCGACCAGTCGAGTCTCTTGAGCGCCTCGAGAATCTCGTCGTCCACGGGCTGCCTCGGGTGGCCCTCCCTGGACGACGGTGAGGCGAGGGCCCGATGGGCCGCGACAAGCTCCGCCGA
>CAZPJJ010000197.1:0-7593 GCA_964586535.1 uncultured Acidobacteriota bacterium
CGCGGGCCAGGTGCTCGTCTCGGAGACGCTCGCCGCGCCGCGCGTTCAGTCGGCGCAGCCACCCGAGCCCGTGCGCGCGCCGCCCGCCGACGACGCCCCGTAGCCACCCGTCGACAATCCCAGTTCGAAGCGCACGAGATAGAAGAATCCCGTTCCCGGCGCGGGCGTCGTCGCGTCGGCGTCGCCCGTCGTGCTCGTGTCGGCCGAGTCGTTCTCGATGCAGGCGAGCGCGCCGAGGTTCGTATCGCCGGAGAGGTTCGCGAGATCGCCGCGCACGACGTCGTAGGTTGCGCCCGCGCCGCCCGGGACCGCGAGCCAGGTGAGCACCGTCGCGTCGTTGCCCAGAAGCGCGACGCCGCGCACGTCGCCATCGGTGGCGAGCGCGTAGCCGAGCAGCCGCATGTCGTCGATCGCCGCCTCGACGACGTGATCCGGTGGATAGTCGATCGCGCGGAAGCGGAAGCGCATGTTCGCGGCCGGCGCGGCGATCGCGTCGAGCCGCACGCGCGCCGACACCCACGCGGGGGCCGCGTCGGCGGTGGAGGTCGGGACGGTGATCGTGTCGAGCGGAATCCACGTCGCGCCGTCATTGACGGTGACGTCGACATGGAAAGCGTCGAGCGCATCGACCGGATCCTTGCGGAACCAGCGTTGCCAGACGAGATCGACCGCGTAGAAAGCGCCCAGGTCGAACGCCGGCGAGACGAGCGACGCATCGCCGCCGTCAAGATCGTCGTCCGTCCAGAGCGTCGTGCGCGCATTGCCCGTCACGAAGGCGTGCTTGCCCGCGCCCGGCGTCGCGTCGATGCGCGGCGCGCCGAAGAGCAGCGTGGTCTGCACGTCGCCCGTGTGCGTGCCGAAGGGCTCGCCCCACACCCAGCGGCCGTCCGTGGCGAGATCCTGCGGCAGCGAGGTGATCCACTCCGCGGCCTGCGCGGGATCCTCGAAATCGAGCGCGGCGATCGTCGTCGCGCCCGTCGGCACCAGGAGCACCTCGACGGGGGCGAAGCTCTCGCCGACGCTCACCGGCACGACGGCGGGCTCGTAGCCCTCGCGCGCGACGCGCAGCGTGTACGAACCAGGAATCGTCACGATGTGAAAGCGCCCGGTCGACGCCGCGCTCGTCAATCGCCGGCCGTCCGGCAGCGTGAGTTGGTCGATCGCGATGTCCGCGGCGAGCGGCGCGCCCGTCACGGCGTCGCGCACGTGGCCGCCGACGGCGGGGCCGCCCATGCGCTCCATGAGCCAGCGCCAGCCGGGGCGGTGACCCTCGACCGTGGGCTGCCGCCACGTCGCGTAGTCGGGATGGAAGCCGCCCTCGCCCGCGCTGTTGATCTCGACGACGAACGAGATCGAGCCGCTCTCGAAGTACTGCTGATCGCGGCCCGTGCCGTCGACGCGCGATCCGTAGGGCGCGGGCGAATAGCCCACGCCGCCGTCGGCCTGGATGATCTCCGCCGCGTAGAGTTCGCCGATGAACCGCGAGATGCTCTTGTCGGCCTGCGGGATCGTCGAGAGCTTGGGCGAGTAGAAGGGATCGCAGGAGAGCGCATAGAAGACGTCTTCGCCGTAGCTGTGGTACTCGACGTCGAAGACGGGCCGCGTCGCGCGGCCGAGCTCGATCATCGCCTGCGACTCGGGTTCGGAGGCTTCCCAGGGGCCGCGATAGGTCTCCGACGAGGTCGAGCTCGACGAGCCCCGGCACTGATTGCCGAAGCCCCACTCGTAGTTGCGGTTGAGATCGACGCCGTCCCCGCTGGAGACCGAGCCGTTGCCGTCGTTGTCGCGGTTGTTCTTGCGCCAGAAGTCGTCCACCTCGAAGACGCGCGTCACGCCGTCGGGATTGACGACGGGCACGCACCAGATCTCGTAGGCGTCCACGAAGGCGGTGAGCTCGGGATCGACGCCGTAGCCGTCCGTGAGCTGCTCGATGATGTCGAGCACGACCTCGATCGTCATCACCTCGCGCGCGTGATGGGCCGCGTTGAAGAGGATCGCGAGTTCGTCTTCCGAGACCGCCGCGTTGTCGGAGATCACGAGCGCCTCGATCGCGCGGCCCTCGTGGCTGGTACCGAGCGTCACGAGCCGCGTGATCGACGGGTGGTCGAGGACGGTCTGCCGCAGGAGCGCCGCGACCTCGGCCGGATCGCGATAGAGCGTGTCGGGAAGGGGCGCATCGGTTGCGCCGGCGCCGAGCGGCTGCAGGCCGCTGCGCGTCTCGACGATCTCGTAGGCAAAGCCGAGCGCGCCGAGGCGCGCGAGTCCCGCGTCGTCGGTGATGACTTCGACGCGTCCGTGCCGCAGGTCATAGCCCGCGATGTCGAACTCGTGGGCGACGAGACGGTCGCGGCCATCGGAATCGGCTGTCACCATGGCGCGGTGCCGGCGCGCGGGCTCGACGCCCGCGTCCGCCGCGGCGGCTAACGTCGACACCGGGGCGATCCCGGCGGCAGCGGCAACCAACGCGAAGGCGAGCGCGGCAGGGCGCGCGAGGCGAGCCCCGCGACGAGCGACGGAACCGGCACGAAGAACAACGGCGGGCATGGATCCTCCTCCGGAGTCGCGAGAGGATACGTCGGCACGAGAATCTCGCCGCGAGATCGTGCGCGGCGCGGACGGGAGCGGTCATTCTGTGAGCGAACGCGGCGGGAGCATCCTGGGAGTGCGCGCGTGGCTGGTCCCGCCCGGAGGACACGGCGCCGAGCTCGAGCCCGTCGTCACGGTCGTCGGCGTGGTCCTTCCGCTGCTCGTGCTCGTGCTACCGCTGCACCTGCTCGCGCCGGCCTTCGGCGAGTGCACGTTTCACACGCTGACAGGCCATCCGTGTCCGACCTGCGGGGTGACGCGCGGCTTCCTCGCCCTGGGCGAAGGCGACGTGCTCGCGGCGCTGCGCCTCAATCCGCTTTTCTTCGGCATCGCGCTCGCGCTCTGGGCTTACACGCCGGTCGCTCTCGTGCTCTGGCTCGCCAAGCTGCCGCGCCCGCGGCTCGGAGTCGTCTCGCGGCGCGCCGGATGGTGGTGGTTCGGTGCGTTCGCCCTCGCGCTCGCTGTCAACTGGGCCTTTCTGATCGCCGACGGCCGGTGAGCGCGCTACCCTGAGTCCGCTTCCGATCCCGGCGCCCCGCCGGAGACTCCCCGACACCACGAAGGCCACCATGCACGAACGAGCGCGCTCCATCCGGGTCATCTGCTTCGACGTCGACGGGACGCTCGTCCAGCATCCCCTGCACAAGACCGTCTGGCAGGTGCTCAACGAGCGCTATGTCGACGGCGACGCGGTCAACGGCGAGCGCTTCGCGCGCTTCAAGGCCGGCGAGCTGACCTACCCCGACTGGGTGCGCCTCGACGTCATGGACTGGATCGAGCGCGACGTGCGCCGCGAGCACATCGCCGCGGCGATCCGCGCGGAGCTCTTCGCCACGCCCGGCGCGCACGCCACGATCGACGCGCTCAAAGAGCGCGGCTATCGCGTCGCGGTCATCTCCGGCACGATCGACGCGACGCTCGGCGAGCTGCTCGGCGGCGTGCGCTTCGACCGCTGCTTCACCAATCGCCTGCATTTCCACGACGACGGACGCATCGCCTCGTGGGAGGCCACGCCTTACGACGTCCACGGCAAGCCGCAGGCGCTCGACCGCATCGCCCACGAGCTGGGCGTGACGCGCGACGCGTGCGCGTTCGTCGGCGACGCGTGGAACGATCTCGCCGTGCTCCGGCATGCAGGGCTCGGCATCGCCTTCCATCCCAAAGGCGACGACGTGCGCGCCGCGGCGGATCTCGTCATCGAAGACGGTCCGCTGACGGCGCTGCTCGACGTCTTCCCCGAGGTCCCACGATGAGCGACGAGAGCGGCGGCGGCGGCGGTTTCGAGTTGCTCTCGAGCGAGCGCGTCTACGAGGGCAAGCTGCTCAAGATCGATCGCGACCGCCTGCGCCTGCCGGGCGGCCAAGTCGCGGACCTGGAGACGATCCGCCATCCCGGCGCGGCGGCGGCGCTGCCTTTCCTCGACGACGGCCGCGTGCTGCTCGTGCGCCAGTACCGCCACGCGGCGGGTGGATACATCCACGAGGTTCCCGCGGGCAAGCTCGACGCGGGCGAGGCCCCGGACGTCTGCGCGCTGCGCGAGGTCGAAGAAGAAGTCGGCTATCGCGCGGGACGGCTCGTGCCCTTGGGCTCGATCCTCACCACGCCGGGATTCACGGATGAAGTGATCTGGCTCTACGAAGCGCACGAACTCGAGAAGCACGCGACCGCGCACGAGGCCGACGAGGTCATCGAGCCGGTGGCCGTCTCGTTCGACGAGGCGGTCGCGATGGTCGTCGATGGGAGGATCCGCGACGCGAAGTCGGTCGCCGCGATCCTGCAGGCCCGGGCGAGGCGCTGAGCGGAGAAGTCAGCGCTCGCCGTCTTCCGTCGTGCGCTGCTCGTCGGTCGGCGTGTCCGCCGCGGAGCCGGTGCGCTGCTCGCGCTTGACGGGCTCGGGCTCGGCGGCGTTGGGCGGCAGCGCGGCGTCGGGGGGCGACGAGGCTTCTTCGGGCAGAGTTGCCCCTGCGAGGAGCGGGTCGGCGGGAAGTCCGAGCGTGCGTCCCCAGGAGTCGCGGGGCGTCCACACCGGATCGAAAACCGGCGCGATCCACGACGACGGGTTCCAGTTGCTTTGGTCCTGCCCCTCGGGCCAGGACCCCGTCGGGCGCCACGTCGGATCGCGGATCGGCGGGAACCAGCGCGTGGGCTCGCGCGGGTAGCCGGCAGGGTTGGGCGGCGCGTCGGGGAAGCCCGACGTGGGAGTCCATCCCGCGAGAGGGGGCAGGATGCTGCCGGCCTCGCGCGGGGGCTGCGCGAAGGCGGCCTGCTGCTCGTCGATAGAAGGGCCGATCGTCTTCGACTCGCTGCCGGGAGGAGCGGCCGCAGGGCCCATCCCCACCTCGGAGGGGGAGGGATCGGCCTGGGGAAGCTCCTCGGTGATCGGCTCGGGCGGCTCGAGGCCTGGCTCGACGACGACGCGCACGCGGGGCCCGGTGCGGGGCGGCGTGCGGCCGCCGACGACGGTGACACCTTCGGGGAACGCGCCAGCATCGACCGGCGGGATCGCGGGCGTCTGCGGTGTGACGACGGTGACGCCCTCGGGATAGCGGCTGAGGTCGCGCTTGGCCGGCGCGGGTCTGCCATCCGGCGAGGAGATGCCCTGCGGGTAGCGGCGCGGATCGGCGGGGCGGGGAGGCTCGGCGGGTTTCTCGGCGGTGGCGCCGGCGTCGCTCTCGGCGGGCGCTGGCTTGGCAGTGCCGTCGCGGTCGGGCTCTTGCGCGAGCGCAGGAAAAGCCACGAGCGCAGCGAGCGCGCAGGACGTGGCGATCACCTGGGAGGCTCGGACCATGGCCGCAGTGTAGCCGCGCTTCCGGCTTTCGGCTCCGGCGGTCCCGGGGTAGCTTTACGGACCTCGCGCCGTGCCCCGCGAGATCCCGGAGAAACCATGAACGCCGCCGACTGGTCCGTACCGCACTCCACCACCGCCCGCCGACTCGCCGCCCTGGGGATCGTCGCGATCCTGCTCGCGGGATGCGGGGGCGGGAAGGACGCGCCGGCCGCGCGGAGCGTCGCCGACAGCGGCGCGCAGACGATCCTGCTCGTCACGATCGACACGCTGCGGGCCGACCGTGTCGGCTGCTACGGTCGCGAGAACGCCGGCACGCCCGCGATCGACGCACTCGCCGCGGCGGGGACGGTCTTCGAGAGCGCGCACGCGTCGTCGCCGCTGACCTTGCCCTCGCACACGTCGATGCTCACGGGACGTTCGCTACCCGCGCACGGGATCTTCAACAACGGCACCTTCGCGCTGCCGGACGGCGTCGACACGCTCGCGACGCGCCTCGCCGGCGCGGGCTTCGCGACGGGCGCGTTCGTCTCGTCGCCGGTGCTCGCGCGGCGGCACGGCCTCGCGCAGGGCTTCGCGGTCTACGACGACGACATCCCGCGGCCCGCGCAGCGCGAGGGGCTCGTCGTGCACTACGAAGAGCGGGCGGGGCAAGAGACAGCGCGCCGCGCGCTTGCGTGGCTGGCCGCGCAGGGCACGAGGCCCGCGTTCGTGTGGGTCCACGTGTGGGAGCCGCATGCGCCCTACACGCCGCCGGCCGAGTTCCGCGAGCGCTTCGGCGACGATCGCTACCAGGGCGAAGTCGCGGCGGCGGACGCGGTGGTGGGGCGCCTCGTGCGTGAGATCGAGAGCATGGGCCGCAAGCAGGGCTTGCTCGCCGTCGTCACGGCGGATCACGGCGAGGGGCTCGGCGAGCACGGCGAGCCGACGCACGGCGTGTTTCTCTATCAGGCCACGATGCGCGTGCCGCTCGTCGTGAGCGGCCAGGGTTGGGGAGTGAAATCACAGCGCATCGCCGAGCCCGCGAGCCTCGAGGACATCGCGCCGACCCTGCTCGAGTTCGCGAAGCAGCCGCCGCTCGCCGGGGCCGACGGCGCGTCGCTCGCACCGGCGCTCACGGGTGCGGGGCCGATGCCCGCGCGCGCGGGCGTCTTCGCCGAGAGCCACCTGCCGCGCATAGAGTTCGGCTGGTCGGGCCTGCGCGCTTTCGTCGACAAAGACGGCCTCAAGCTGATCGACGCTCCGCGGCGCGAACTTTTCGACCTCGCTGCGGATCCGGCCGAGTCGAACGACCTCAGGGCGGCGCGCGCGGCCGACGCCGATCGACTCGCGGGCGCTCTCGCGGCGCGCGTGACGGCGGCCGAGGAGAGGCTCGCCGATTACGGCACCGACACCGCGGTGAGCGAGGAAGACCTCGCGCGCCTGCGCTCGCTCGGCTACGCGGCTTCGGGCCGCCGCCTCGAAGCCGGTGCGATGCTCGTCGATCCGCAGCTCGCCGATCCCAAGGACCGCCGCGAGTTCATCGCGCGCTTCGACGGCGCGGTCGGGATGGCGCTCTCCGGGCGGGCGGCCGAGGCAGAGGAGGTTTTCGCGGAACTCGCGAAGGTCGATCCCGAGAACCCCACGCTGCTCAAGGAACTCGGCCAGGCGCAGATCCTCGGCAAGCGCTTCGACGAGGCCATCGCGACCTTCAGGAAGCTCGTCACCGTCGATCCCGGATTCGGGTCCGCGTGGTACCGGCTGGGCCAGCTCTACGACCAAAAGAAAGACGTTCCGGCGGCGGAGGCGTCCTACCGCCGCGCAGCCGCTGTCGATCCCGTGTCGACCGGACCGCGCAAGGCGCTCGCGAGCCTTCTCGCGGAAGCGGGCCGAATCCGCGAGGCCATCGACGTGCTCGAGGAGGCGAAGCGCATCGACCCCCGGGACCCTGCGATCCAACGCGATCTGGACCGCTACTGGGCCCAGATCAGGTAAACGTCAGCGGTTGCCATCCCCGAACGGCGTTTGGGCTATGCTTGCCTCTTCCCGAGACATAACCGAGCCGGGAGGAGGACGCGCGTGATCGTCGAACGCGTTCAGCACGCGGGCTATCTCGTCAATAGCTGGCTCCTCGCCGGCCGCGAGGAAGGCCGCGGACTCGTCGTCGACACGGGCGCCGATCCGCGCGAGATCCTCGCCGTCGTCAGGCGCCACAACGTCGCCGTCGTGGGCATCGTGTGCAC
>CAZPJJ010000198.1:0-7546 GCA_964586535.1 uncultured Acidobacteriota bacterium
GGCTCGGGCGCGTTGCTCGTCGGGGCCGCACCGGAAGGCGCCGCGCGCGTCGCGAGCGCCATCGAAGCGACTGGAGTGCCCTTCGCGTGGATCGGCCACGCGGTGCGCGCGCTGCCGGCGGGCGTCCTGGCAGTCCCGCGCTTTCCCCGCGACGAGATCACGCGCGCGCTCGCGCTGCGCGGCGTGCGGGGCGTCGTCTTCGACCTCGACGGCACACTCGTCGATTCGCGCTACGACTGGACGGCGATCCGCGCGACGCTCGGCGTCACGGGCCCTTCGATCATCGACGACCTCAACGGCCGTCCCGAGCCCGAGCGCACCGCGCTCTGGGAGCGACTTTTCGCCATCGAGCGCGATGCCTCCAGGGCGGCGATCGCGATGCCCGGCGCGGAGCGCCTGCTCGCGCTGATCCGCAGGCACGGCCTCGGCATGGCGCTCGTCACGAACAACACCGACGAGAACACGCTCGCGATGCTCGAGCGCTTCGGGCTGGCGCTCGACCACGTGCTCACGCGCGACTCCGGCCTCTGGAAGCCCTCGGGCGCACCGATCCGCGAGGCGATGCGTCGGCTCGCGCTACCGCCCGAACACTGCGCCGTCGTCGGCGACTCGCTCTACGACCTGCACGCGGGCCGCGAGGCGGGGGCGGCGGCGGTCGTGATCGTCGGCGACACGTCGCGGGAGGTAGCGCGCGAAGCGGATCTCGCGTTCCCCGATCTCGAGTCACTCATCGAGCATCTCGATATCCTGCTCGAGAGCCGCTGACGGGCCCGCCGAGGCGGGCCGCGCGGCTACCACTCGATGGCGATCGCTGGTGAGAGTTCGCCCTGCTTGGTCTCGGTGATCGTGCCGAGGTACTCGCCGAAGAACTCCGCGGGCAGCGTGATCTTCGGCGGCTTGCCCTGGCCCTGCGGTTCGAGGCGCAGCGGCTGGACACTCTGGCCGTCCTGGAACCACTTCAGCTTGCCCTGCGCGTCGAGCTCGAGCTGGATGCAGCGCACGGCGTTCGAGGGGATCGAGCGCACGTAGAGCGTCGCGGCGCGGATCGGGAAAGACGCGAGCCCGTCGCTCGATGAGACCTCCATCGCGAAGGTCTTCACGGGCGCGACGATCGCGACACCCGAGCCGCCGCTCGTCGCGGGTTGGATCTCCACGCCGCCGGCGCTCCAGGCGATGACGATCGAGCCCAGCGTCCGCTTTGGCCTGACGATCACCTTCGGAGGGGGTGCGAGCACGATCTGCGTGCCGTCGCGCAGGTCTTCGCCGGGACGGCGTCCGGTCGTGCCACCACCGGTCGAGCGCCTGACGAGCGCGAGGCCGGCGAGCGCGCCGAAGCTCCACCACGCCGAGAAAAGAGGATCCATGACCACACCCCTCGCGATGTTCTTGTGTCGATGGTTCGCGTCGGGCTAACCCGGACTATTCATGAAACCTGAGCGGAAAATGCCGCAGATGCTCGTCGGATGGGCCGCACGTAGGGTTGCGCAGACGAGGTGTAGCCGGAGGTTCCACCGCAGTCTGCGCAGCCCGAGTACGGCCCGGAACGAGCGAGAGCGAGAGGCCGGCGGGCAGATCCGGTATTTTCGGCCAGGGCTTCATGAATAGTCCGGGCCAAGACTACGCGGCCGCTGTATGGGACGGCAAGGGGTGGAAGCGCGCAAAAGCGCACTCAGCGCGCGCGAAGCTCGGCGCGCACCTTCGCGATGACGGCGAGGAGATCGGCGAGCTCGCCGCCGCCGTCCCGGGCCAGCCGCTCCGCTTCGTCGAGCGAGGCGCGCGCTTCGCGGTCGCGGCCTAGCGCGGCGAGCGCGCGCGCGTGCGTCGCGAGCGCGTATCCGAGATCGACGCGCGCCCGGCGCTCGCGATTGAGCGCGACCGCGCGCGTGGCGTGGTGAAGAGCGCTGTCGGCATCTCCTACCTCGAGGAGGGCGTCCGCGAGCGCGACTTGCGCGTAGGCCTCGCGCTCCTTCGATCCACTCGGCCGCGCCTCCGCTTCGATCATCGCGCGGTAGATGGCGGCGGCGGCGCGCACGCCGCCGCGCTGCGCCTCGGCCGCCGCGAGCGCGACGCGCGCGAAGAAGGCGATATCGTCGCGGCGGACGGCCAGGGAGCGCTCGAGAGCGACCGTCGCGAGTGCTGCGCCTTCTTCGCCGCGTCCCGTGTAGACGAGCAGATTCGCGAGATTCACCGCGGGCTCGACGAAGAGGCGATCGTTCTCGAGCAGGCGCGCGCGATCGAGGGCGCGGCGTAGCTTGTCTTCGGCCTCGTCGAAACGGCCGGCGAGGTAGAGCTGCGCACCCCACGCGGCCTCCGCCTCCATCGCGAAGCTGAAGGCTCCCTCGGCTTCGAGGATCGGGAGTGCTGCGCGGTAGCGTTCCTCGGCGCCAGACAGATCACCCTCGTTGAGGAGCGAGTCACCCGCGAGGGCCAGCGTGCCTGCGGCGAGCACGAGCAGACCGCTCGTCTGGTAGCGGCCGTGCGCTGTTTCGTAGGCCCGCGCGGATTCGCGAAAACGGGACTCGCGGGCCGCGAAATCGCCCTCGGTCTCGTCACACACGGCGAGCGCGTTCGTCATGCCGAGATCGTCGAACTCGCCGCGCGCCGCTTCGAGCTGCGCGTACGCTCGCTCGCGCTCTCCGCTCGCGAAACTCAACCGCGCCGCGAGAAGCCCCGCGAGCGGTTCGCCGTGCGCGCGCTCCACCCAGAGCCGCGCCCCCTCGATGTCGCCGCTCGCCTCGAGCGCCAGCGCGGCTTGGAGGGCGCGCGTCGTGTCGTCGGGGCGCCGCGTCGCGAGCAGCACGGCGAGACGAGCCCGCTCGTGGTGGCGGCCGAAGGCGCGGGCGTGGACCGCCTTCACGCGCAGCCCCGTCTCGTCGTCGAGCACGCCCTTCGCTTTGGCGATCTCCTGCGCCGCGCGTGCGGCATCGCGCGCCCGCCGCTCGAAGCCCGCCGATGCGAGCACTTCGGCGAGCGCGAGGCGCGGCTCGAGCGCGCTGGGGTGCTTCGCCGCGAGGCGCTCCGCGACGACGATCGCCTCGGCGTAGCGGAGCTCGCGGCCGAGTGCGTGCACGCGGGCGAGCGCGCGTTGCGCCGCGTCGTCGAGCGCGTCGCCTTGCCCGGCGGGCGATAGCTCACCGCGCTCTTCGCCCGTCAGGCGCCGCTCGACCAGCGAGGCGACGTCGCGCGCGAGGTCTTCGAGGTTCGCGGCTTCGACGACGTGGTCCTCCGCTCCGCCGGACGCGCGCACGAGCCGCACGCGCGCTCGCTGCCCGCTCGCCGTCAACTCGACGGCGCCGCCGACGACACCCTCGGCGCCACGCGTGAGCAGCGCGTCGCCAGCTTCCGTCGCGAGCCCGCCGGGGCCAGCGCCCTCGATCGCCGCGGCGGCAAACGGACGCAGCCTGCGGCTCTCGCCGAGCCGCTCGCGCACGAGCGTGCCGAGGCGCTCACCGGCGACGAGACTCTCGTCGCTGCCATCGGCGGCCGCGAAGGGCAGGACGGCGACGGGCTCGCGGCGCCATCCGCGCAGCGGTCCGTCGAGGAGCGCGAGCGAGGCGAGGAGCACCGCGACGACGCTTGTCGCGAGCAGCGGGTACTTTGCCGAGCGCACGCGCCGCGCGAGCGCCGGCGTTCGCGACGGCGGCTGCGCGAAGACGAGCACGCGCTCGGCGACTCCGCGCGCGCCCCGCAGCGGAAATCCCGGGCGCGCGCCGCGCAGCTCGGCGATGAGCGCATCCCAGAGCGCGCGCTCGCGCCGTGCTTCGGGAGTTCGCGGGGTCGCATCGCCGAGCAGTTCCGCGATCAGCGCAGCGAGGGCGCGGAGATCGGCGCTCTCGTCGCCAGCGGCGATACCCGCGTCGCGCACGGCGGCGCGGCCATCGGCAAGAAGCAGCACGCGATCGGCTGTGAGCGACCCGTGCGCCGCGCCCTCGTCGTGGAGCGCCGCAAGCGCGCCGGCGATCGTCGCGACCAGACGAGCGGCCTCGGCACGCGGAAGTGGGCCGCGCTCCTGCCGATCCTTCAGCGACTCAAGGGCGAGATCGTCCTGCACGATCGCCACGAGGCCATCGCCGGTGACGACGTCGTGAACCGGAACGAGCGCTGCATGCGCGACGCGCGCCGCGCGCGTCAGCGACTCGGGAACTTCGCGCGCGTCCAGCACGCGCACCCGCACGGTGCGCCGCAACTTGGTGTCGAGGGCGCGGTACACATCCCCTGCGCCGTCGCGGCCGACGTGCGTTTCGAGGCGGATCGACCCGAGCATGACGCCCTCGAGGCGTCTGCGCTCGTTCTCGGGCAGCTCGCTCACCAGCGGATCTCGATGCGGCTCGGCCCCACGATCGGCTCAGAAGGACTCGCGGCGCGGATCGGGCGAGGTGTCGCCCGGGGGGATCGCCGTCTCGAGCCGCGCCGCGACGGCGCGGAGCTGCTTTTCGAGCCGTGCCACGCGCTGCTCTTGGTCGGTGAGCACCTCGTTGAGCTGCTCGATCGCCCGCTCCTGGTACGCGACCTTGGATTCGAGTTCGATCAGTTGCTCTCGCATGGCGTTACTCCCGCATGGCGTTATTCCGGTTCTGCAGAGATCGACGCGCGGCCAGATGCGAGGACGTCGATCGTCAGCAGCGCGGGCCGGCAGCAGACGGGGCAGTCTTCCACATACTGCTGGCGGCTCGCGGCGGATGTGTCGACCGACGTCGTGATGCGTTCGCCACAGTACGGGCACCAGTACGCCGCGCGCGCCTGCATGAAGGTATTGTGTCACCGGCCGAGGGCGCGGACGAGGTTGATCTTCGAGAAATCCCCGCCGCTCACATAGGTGAGCCAGCCCTCCGGACCCAGCAAGCGGCGCGTCGTTTCACGCCAGCTCGAACCGCGCGCGCGCAGCGACGCGATGCGCCCCGCGAGATCTTCCCAGTAGCCGATGCGCCGCGCGAGCGCCCCGCGCGCGTCGCGGATGATCCCGGCGTGCGCGCAGATCAAGAGCTCGGGCTCGAGCGCCAGCATGCGGCGCAGCGCGTCGAGCTGCGCGTACGCGCTCTCCTCGGCGCGCAGGTAGCGGACCCGCTCGTGGACGAAGAGATCGCCCGAAAAAAGCCAGCCGCGCTCGCGATCGAAAAGGCAGTGGTGGTCGTCGCAGTGCCCCGGCGTGGGGATGGCCTCGAGATGCAGGCCGCCCGTCTCGACGACGTCCTCGATCGGCAGGGCGGCGACCGGATGCGGCCTCCCCCAGACGGCGCGCCGATAGAGCGGAATCCGGTCGAAAGTGGCGAGGATGCGCGCCGTCGCCGCCGGCGCCAGGACGCGCACCCCGAGATCCTCGGCCAGCCGCCAGCTTCCGCCGGTGTGGTCCTCGTGGTGATGCGTGTGCACGACCGCCCGGATTCCGCGCACCCGGGAGAAGCGGACCAGTGCGCGTGCGGTCGCGGGGCAGCCGCTGTCGATGAGCGTATCCCCGATTGCGAACGCAGAAACGCGATAGAGGGGCCTTCCGGCGCAGGTGCGCGCCATGTCGAGACGCAGAAAAGGCCCGTGAGGCTGGACCGTCAGCATGGTTCGACCCGGGTGGCGGCTGGGAAGGCTCCTCTACAATAGCCCCATGACGCGTTCCGAGGAGATTCCCACCGCCCCGGAAGGGTGGCTCGCGCGCTTCGGCGGCGAGGACGTCGCGCGCTTCGAGGATCCCGTCCCCACCCACGAGGACACGACGCCCTTTCGCCCAGGTGTGGTGCCGCCGCCCGGCCCGCTCCCGCAGGGCTTCGGATTTCCGCCCGCCGTGCTCTGGGTTGGCCGGCTGGCCGTGCTCGGCTTCGTCGCCGTGGCGTTCAGCGAGGCCGGCCTCGACTTCGTGCGCGACATCGTCGATGCGAGGGGCTGGTTCGACATCGTCATTCCAGCGCTTGCGGCGCTCATCTTCCTGATCCGGCGTATCGGCTCGTTGCTGCGCGGAGGCGCACGCCAGAAGGACCAGATCTTTGCGCTCGGCGTCGTCGTCGAGCCCACGGGCATCGTCGTGCACTCGTGGCTTTCGCGGCGCGAGTTCGCGTGGACCGACATCGCGGGACTGCAGCTCCGGCCCGACACCAACGAAGAGGCACTCCGCATTCACGAGCGCGGGCGGTGGCTGCTCGTGATCGTCCCGAACGCCGGCTGGGGGCCGCGCTTCCTCGGCCTCGTTTCGGGCCGCGAGGTCGGCGACGGCCGCTTCGAGGGGAACACAGCGCCCGAGGTCGCGGCACGGGCCGAAGCGCTGCAGCGCGAGCGGGAAGCTTCGTGAGGCCGCGGTGCGCGGCAGCCGCGCTCGCTCTCGGAGCGGCCGCCGCACTCGCGCCCGCGCCCGCGCACGCCGAGGAGCAACGCTTCGTCGTCGATCCCGAACGCTCGACGATCGCGTTCACGCTGGCGGCGACCGCGCACACCGTGCACGGGTCCCTACCGGTGGCCTCGGGCGAGGTCCTCTTCGACGACGCGAGCGGCGCGGTGAGCGGCGAGATCGTCGCGGACGCGACACGCACGACGACCGGCAACGAGCGCCGCGATCGCAAGATGCATCGGGACGTGCTGCTCAGCGCGAGCCATCCGCGGATCGTCTTCGCCGTACACCGCGTCCTCGGCAGCGTGCCCGAGCCGGGCGGCACCGCGAAAGTCACCGTCCACGGCGCGATCGCGATCGCGGGCGAGACGCATCCGGTGACGGTCACGGGCGAACTCGCGCGCAAAGACGGTGCGCTGCGCGCGCGCGCGACGTTGCGGGTCCCTTACGTCGCGTGGGGTCTGCGCGATCCGAGCGTCTTCGTGCTGCGCGTCGCCAAGGAAGTCGACGTGTCGATCGATCTCGTCGGAACGCTCGACGGCGCGGGTCTATCCGTCGCTCCTCCGCGCGAGAGCGAGCGCGAAGCGCCCGGCGGGGTCGGTCTCCCAGCGCAGGAGCGCGAGCCCGGCGCTCGCCAGTGACCGCTCGAACATCGGCCGGGTGAACTTGCACGAGACTTCCGTGCGGATCTCCTCGCCCTGCTCGAGGTGGAATTCCAGCCCCGCCGCCGCGAGACGCACGCGCATCGCGGACCGCGCGCGCAGGCGCATCTCGATCCACGCGTTGCGTTCGTCGAAGAAGGCCACGTGGTCGAAAAGGGTCTCGTCGAAGTCGCCGTCGAGTCCAGCGTTGACGACGCGCAGGATGTTGCGGTTGAACGCCGCGGTCACGCCGCGCGAGTCGTTGTAGGCGCGTTCGAGGACGCCACGGTCCTTCACGAGATCGAGCCCGACGAGGAAGCCGTCGCCGGGCTGCAGACACGCGGCCACCGAGCGCAGGAACGCGAGCCGCGGCCGCGGCGGCAGGTTGCCGATCGTCGAACCGAGAAACGCGACGAGGCGACGCCCGTGTCGTGGCAGCCGATGGAGATCGGCCTCGAAGTCACCGACGAAGCCCTGATATTCGAGCCGCGGGTAAGCTCCCCTCAGCGCTCTTCCCGCTTCGCGCAGGGCTTCCTCCGTGACGTCGATCGGCGCGAAACGCGCGTGCTCCGCGTGCGCGGTCATCGCGTCGAGG
>CAZPJJ010000199.1:0-7505 GCA_964586535.1 uncultured Acidobacteriota bacterium
GGGTTTTCCCCAAGGCAATTTCCAGATTGCAACTCTTCTTCCCTCGCGCGAGGCAGCGCCCGGCCGTAGCCCTATGCCGGTGAACTCGTGGCGCGCGTATCGCGCCGTGCTGGAAACACCGGAGGGAGGAGGAGAAAACGTGGTGTCGGGAAGCAAGCGCTTCGGCGCGTACCTGCGGGCGATCCGCGAGGCACGGCGGCTGACGCTCGACGATGTGGAGCGCATGACGCTCCATGAGTCCGAGCCGGTCAGCCGCAGCCTGCTCTCGCGGCTCGAAAATGGCAAAGCGAGGATCTCCGCTCTGAAGCTCCTCGCGCTCTCTCGGCTCTACCGCGTGCGGCTCGCGCTGCTCGCCGAAAGACTCGAGATCGATCAAGAGGCGGAAAAACTCGATCAAGAACGAATCGCCGATTGGCCTGTCGAGAAGCTCCTGGCCAAGGCCGCGGAAGCCGGGCGAGCCGGGCTCGTCCATCGCGCGCTCCTGCTCTACGAGCACGCCGAGATCCGTGGCCTAGAGGGGCGCGTGGAACGCCGGCTCGGTTCGCGCGCTCGCCTCGGTGTCGCGCGCGCGCTCTACGGCGCGGGTAAGCTGAGGCTGGCGCGCGAAGTCCTCGAAGAATCGTTCGCAGAAGGACTCGAGCACGACGATCGCTGCTGGTCGCTCTACTTGATGGGCAAGATCGCGCTCGATCTCGACCTGCCTTTCATCGCACGCGCCGCTTCCGACGCGCTCGAGAACGAGGCCAGACCTTGGCCCGAGGAGATCGCGGCCTGTGCTCCCGTCTTCGAGGCGGAGTTCCTCTTGCGCGCGCGCGAATGGGATGCGGCCTTCGAAGCGTGGCTCGGTGCGCTCGACGCCGCGCGCCGCGGCGCGCAAACCGCAGCCGAGGCCCGCGCGATGGTGAAAATCTCGGAAGTCGAGCGGCGCCGCGACCGGCTGCAAGCAGCAGCGGATTGGGTGGCGAAAGCTCGCGATCTCGCCGAGACGCATGGACTCAATCAGGTCAAGGTCTACGCGCTGATCGAGGAGGGTCGCGTTTTCCTCGCGCAGCGGCGCGCGGACCTCGCGCGACGCACGTGGGCCAGCGCGCGGCGGATCGCGCGCTCGCTCGATCTCCATCAAGAACTCTTCGTGCTCTACGCAGAACTGTGGCGCCTCGCCGACAGCGATGGCGATACCTCCGAAGCGCGAGCGTCGTTGCGCACGCTGCGGCACCTGCTTCGATTCCTCGATGCGGTGCCCCACGGCTTCGACGACGTGCGCGCCAAGATCGACGACACGATCGATGAATCGGCCGCTCCGGCCGCTGGGGAGGCCCGGGCATGAGGGCATCACTCTCGTTCCGTACCGTTTTTCAATGCGTCTTCTCCTGTGCGCTCGTGGCGATTCTCGCTGGTGCGTCCGCTCTGGCCGGCTCCGGACTCGGCGGCGCCGATTCCCTGCCCCCGAGCTTCGGAGCAGCCGTCGGCGACTCTCTCCAGTCGGGAGGAGGTTCGGGCTCGGGCGACCCGTGGCCCGACGGCCAGGTGGGTCTGCCCGTCCGCGAGCGTTACGTGATCTTCGGTACTCCCGGCGCCGTTCTGGCGTCCTCGACGCTCGTCTTGCCCCGCACGACTCTGCTCGCCTGGAGAGCCGACGACGGGGATGGCGAGATTTTCGTCGCGGCGATCCGCCTGGGGACGGAACCGGCTCTGCTGCGCTTGACGGTCAATCCGTTCGAGGACGCGATGCCGCTGCTCGTCGATGCTGGCCGGTCGCGAGTTCGCGTCGTCTTCGAACGAACATCGCCCGATGGGACGAAGTCCCTGACGTCGATCCTGATCACGCTCGATCCCACCATCTCGTTCGGACCCGAGGAGACGCTGGCTCCCCTCGCATCGAACGTCACGGCCTGGACCGTGGCCGAGTCGGCGGACGGACCGATCGTCGCAGCCGCTCTCGACACGGGCGCGGGAATCGACATCCGCGTCGCGCACCCCGGTGAGGGCTTCAGCGAGTCTCTCGCGTTGCTGCCGCAAGGAAGCGATCCCGCGCTCGCTTTCACGTCGAACGCGCGGGGACTCCTCGGACTGACATGGACCGAGAGCGACGGAACGACAGGTCGCTGGACACGCGACGCCTTCGGCCGCTGGTCACAAGGTCGGGCCGGCGCACGCTTCGAGCGACGCTAGCCGAACCGAGCGAGGAGAAGGGCGGGACGACGACGTTCGTCCCGTCCACTCGCGCTCACGCGTCCGGCGCGCCGAGGTCGCGAAGCAGCGTGTACGAGAAGATCCCGGTTTGGTGGCCGTCCGAAAAACGAAACGCCAGCGCGTAGTTCCCCACGAATTCGTATGAGTCGACGGCGACGTCGCTCGCGACCCGGCCGGGATCGAGCGTGCGCTTGCCCGTGATCTCGTCCACGCAACCCGCGCACGGACACGCCAGCCGGAGCGCTCGCGCGGGGAGATAGTCCTCGCGGCCGTCGTCCCAGACGATCCCGACCTCGCGGTTCGGGAAGAGTACGACGCGAACGGGCCGGTGCTTGATCTTGGTCACGGCTGGCCTCACGCGCCCTCGTGAGGCGCTGGATACGAGACGCGCTCCGAGATCCAGGCGGGCCTCTCTCCGGATTCGACATGGATCGTCGTTGTGATCCCGCCTCGGACGCGGAAGAAGCCTGCGACGCGCAAGTAACGCGGCTTCGCGGCGGCGACCAGGTCGTCGCAGATGCGGTTGGTCACGGCCTCGTGAAAGGCTGCCTCGTCCCGATAACTCCAAAGGTAGAGCTTCAGCCCTTTGAGTTCGATCAGCGAGGCCGCGGGGAGGTACTCCACGACGACGACCGCGAAGTCGGGCTGGCCGGTCCGGGGACAGAGGCATGTGAACTCGGGGCAGACCATGCGCACGAGATAAGGCCGGTCCGGGGCCGGATTCGGCACGATCTCGAGGGTACGGGTGGGACTGGTGGCCAAGGTGGTTCTCCTGCTGCCGGGGACCATGCAGAATGGCTTCCGCCGGGACACCCCGCAAGAGCGGAAAATCTCCTGGCCCCCGGTCAACTTCGCCGCTCCGCCGGCCGATACGGTCGCGGAGGGGCACCCACTCGTTAGCCCCAACCCGGGAGCGTGGACGATGAGCGAGGTCATGACCAGATCGCCGGTGAACGTGGAGGAGGGCCTGGCCAGGGCGGGCCAGGACCGCGAGTTCTTCAAGGAACTGCTCGAAATGCTCGCCGAGGATGCACCCGCGAAGCTCGCGGACATTCGCGCACTCGTCAGCGCGGGACGTACCGCCGAGATCGTCGGGCCGGCGCACAGCCTCAAAGGCGCGGCGGCGAATCTCTCGGCGGTCGGTGTGCACGGTGTGGCGAAGGCCATCGAGCTCGCCGCCCGCGAGGGACGACTCGAGGAGAGTGCGGCGCTGGTACCCGAGTTGGAAGAGCAAGTCGCCCGGCTCCTCGCCTTCGTCCGCGAGTTCGAGGCCTGAACCCGGGAGTTCGGCATGCGCATCCTGATCGTCGACGACGAAGCCGTCAGCAGGAGCCTGATGGTCCGAGCCGTGCAAAAGCTCGGCGTGGAAGTTCTCTCGGCGGAAGACGGCATGCGCGCGTGGCAGATGATCTGCGACGACCGGCTCGACATCCGCCTCGTCGTCACCGACATCATGATGCCCGTGATGGACGGCCTCGATCTCGTACGGCGCGTACGCGGCACGGATCATCCGCGCTACGTCTACATCATCATGAGCACGTCTCTCGATACGAAGAAGGACATCGTCGAGGGCTTCAAGGCGGGAGCCGACGACTACATCACCAAGCCCTTCGACAACGAAGAACTCGCGCATCGCGTCCGCGTCGGCCAGCGCATCCTGCGGCTCGAAGCCGAACTCGCGCATCGCAACGCCCAACTCGAGAAGCTCGCGCTCATCGACGCGCTCACGGGCGTTCTCAACCGGCGCGCCTTCGACGAACGCCTCGCGAAACAGATCGAGATCGCGAAGCGGCACGACCGCCCCTTCGCCCTGGCCATGGTCGATCTCGATCATTTCAAGTTCTACAACGACACGTTCGGCCACGCCGCGGGTGACTGGGCGCTCCAGCGCGTCGCCGAGGTTCTCAAGCGCCAGGTTCGCGGCACGGACGAAGTCTTCCGCTACGGAGGCGAAGAGTTCGTCTGCCTGCTTCCCGACACCGCCGTCGAGGGCGCCGAGGTCGTCGGTCACCGTCTCTGCGATGCCGTCGTCGCGGAAAGGATCTCCCATCCGCAGGGCGTGAACGGCCTGATCACGGTCAGCATCGGCATCGCCTGCTACTTGCCGGGGCAGACCATCGAGCCCGAGCACGTGCTCGTCGAGGCCGACCGCGCCCTCTACCGCGCGAAGGCGCTGGGCCGCAACCGTATCCACGTCTCGGACTCCTCGCGCGCCGGCGTTCTCGACGAGAGTTGAGGCGGGAAGCTGTTAGCGGCTTCTGCGAGGACGGTCTAGCATCCCCGCGTGGAGGAAGCGCTCGATGCACCTGCGCATCCAGTATTGCGGGGCCTGAAACTACGAACCCCGGGCCGCGAGTCTCGCGGCCACGCTCGAACGGGTGTTCTCGGTGAGAGCGGAGCTGATCCGCGGCTCCGGCGGGGTCTTCGACGTTCATGTCGATGGCGACCTCGTCTTCTCGAAGCACGCCGAAGGCGGCTTCCCAGAAGAGCAGGAGGTCGTGCGGCGCGCCCGCGCCCGTCGCGGTTGACCGCCGGCGTCCCCTCGCGCCCCCGTCCCACTCTCGCCTCTCGCGGCCGCGTCGTGCCCCGCTGCCGGCCGCGCTGGTATCCTCCCGTCCTCGGCCGCTTTCGGAGGTGCTCGTGAGCCGTGCCCCGCGACGCAGCGGTGACGACTTCTTCTGCTGGAAGTACCAGCTCTGGTACAGCATGAAGGATTGCGTGTTTCGCCACGGCTGGCGCACCACGGAAATCTGCGCAACCTGCGAACAGGGTGCCGCGAACATGAAGATCCGCGGCCGTCCGGCGCCGCCGCCGCGTTGGGCCCGGCTCCCTTCTCTGCCCCTCCCCGAAGACGACCGGGAGCGCCCATGAAGGTCGCGCAGATGCCTCCCTGGGTCGAAGCGCTCCCGAAGGTGGAGCTGCATCAGCACGTCGACGGATCGATTCCGCCGATCCAACTCTGGTCGATGCTGCAGCGCTACGATCTGCACCCGGTGGCCACCTACGACGAAATGGAGCGGCGGCTCGTGCTCCAGCCCGACGAAGAGGGCTCGCTGCTCGCCTACCTCGACAAGTTCCACTTTCCGCTCTGGATCACGCAGTTCTACGAAAACATTCAAGACGTGGCCGAGTCGATCGTCCGCGATGCCGTGAGCCACGGAGTAGACGTCCTCGAGTTGCGCTACTCGCCGGTCATCCACACCTACGCGGGCCTGACCCTCCGCCAGTCGATTCGCGCGGTGCTCTCGGGCATGAACCGGGTACGCGAAGAGTATCGCGACCTGCGTTGCGGGCTCGTCGTGATCGCCATGCGGCAGCACGGCCCGCACATCGCGAAGATCCTCGCGCGCCAGACGATCGGTGAAGCCGAACACCTTCACGACCGTAGCGGCGTCGTCGGCTTCGACATCGCGGGCCCAGAGCGCGGCAACCCGCCGACTCTCTTCCGCTCCGCGTTCGATGTCGCTCGCAAAGGTGGGCTCGGCATCACGGTTCATGCCGGCGAGGACGCCGGCCCCGACTACGTCTGGCAGGCCGTCGACGATCTCGGCGCCCATCGCGTCGGCCACGGCTGTTCCGCCATCCGAGACCGCGAGCTCCTGCGGCGGCTCGCTCGCGACGGCATCGTCGTCGAGTGCTGTCCGTCCAGCAATTACCAAACCGGGGCGGTCGCTCGTGGCGAACGGCACCCGATCTTCGCGCTGCTCGACGCGGGCGTTCGCGTCGCGATCTGCACCGACAACACCACCGTGTCGTCGACGAATCAGAATCGCGAGACGGCGTGGGTTGCCGAGCAGTTCGGCGCCGAAGGCGAGGCGATCGTGCGGAGGATTCACGACGACGCGCGCCGCGGTACCTTCATCGGACGAACGAAGCCGGGAGGTCTGGCCGCGTGAGAGCCATCGTTTTGGCGGCCGTACTCGGCGCGGTCGTCGTCTCATCCGTGTGGGCCGACGAGCGCCCAGACGCGCTCGCCCTGGAAGAGCCTTGGACTGCGCTGCCCGACGAGCTCGCACTCATTCTCGAACAGAAGGCCAGTGTCTACCGCGAGCGCGCGCTGGGTTTTACATGTCGCGAGCGCCGCCGATTGGCCGAGTACAACGGACGCGAGGCTTCGAGCGAACGCATCCGCGAGTACGACTACATCCTCGTCGCCGACGCGGGACGTCCCGAGGGGCTCGCCGCGGTGCGCACCAAGCCCGGCCGTCCCGAGGACAGCGGCGAGAACGTCGATATGGACATTCCGGAACCCTACTTCTGGACGCAGATCTTCCAGCCCTCGATTCGCTCGACGCTGCGCTTTCGCGTCGGCGAGTGGCATACGACGCCCTGGAAGCTCGCGATTCCCGTCTCCTGGATCTCGTCGTCCCCGGTCTTCGAGGGCGAGCGCATCACGGAGTGGACGGGGACGATGGAGATCGAGTACCGCACGGGGAACCCCCTCAAGGTCGTTGCGCGGCCGAGTTTCCAAGACGAACGCATGCGTTTGCAGCTGGAACGCTACCTGACGGCGTGGCGCTTCATCGGCTGGAGCGCCGCCCCGCCGCCGGACGGTGTCGAAGTGACGATCCACTTCGATCACGAGCACGACCGCTTCACGTACCCGTCGCGGGTCGAGATCCACCGCTTCCGGCAGGTTCATCGCGACACGCGCGTCACGATCAGCCGCGAGTTGCTCGAGTATGGCGACTACCGGTTCTTCGGCACTGCCACGCAGGAAGAAATCCCGCCGCTCGTCTACCAGCCGCCCGAGTCGTGAGCGGACGATGACCGCCGCACGTGCGCCGGGCCGGTCGACCCTCGTCCAGCAAGCCACGCCATGGGCACTCGCCGCGCTCGCAACGGCGCTCTGCGGTCTCTCGCTCCTGATGATCCTCGCCGCGACCCGGTTCGAGACGCTCCCGGCCGAGACGATCGCTGCATCGCACTTCGCCAGCCCGCTCGTGCGGCTCTTCATCGCGTTGGGTCCGCCATGCCTCTTGGTCGCTCTCGACCGCGGCATCGCGAGACGCGGCCTCGCGCTCGCGAGTGCGGTCGCGCTCACGGTGCTCTCGCTCGGCTCGGCCCCTCTGGCATTGGTATCGATCGGCGCAACGAGCCTCTCCGCGGCGGGACTCGCGCTGCTCGCCGCGACGATCGTGGCTTCGTTCATGGCCAACGCGGGAATCCTGGCCGGGCTCCTCGCCACCTCGCTGGCCGCGCGTCTGGGAATCACCTTCGCCTTCGTCGTCTTGCTCGGCATCGGCGCCCCTCGCGCCGGCCTCGACCTCTGGGAACTGCTCGACGAGGCAGCCCAGGGTCGCGCCGACACC
>CAZPJJ010000200.1:0-7444 GCA_964586535.1 uncultured Acidobacteriota bacterium
GGAGAGCGCTACCTTGACACGGTAGAGGTCGGCGGTTCAATCCCGCCCGCGCCTACCATCCAGGCCGTCGTTAGCGAAAGCGTTTCGACCGCATCTCCGTCGGTGGTTTCGATCTCCGTCGTGACCTCTCCGGCGGTGATATTCCCGAGGAATCGCCACAATGTCCACTCCAGGAAGCGCGTCCTCGATCACGGTCGTCCTTCCGGACGGCCGTACGGTGTCGCTCGCCGAAGATTCGACTCCGCGTGATGCGCTGAGCGGCGTGGCCGAGTGCGCCATCGCCGCGCGGGTTGACGGGCGACTCTGGGATCTCACCCGGCCCCTCCCCGGCCCCTGTCACGTCGCCCCGGTATCCGCCGACGACCCGGACGCCCTGGAGATCTTCCGGCACAGCACGAGCCACGTTCTCGCGCAGGCCGTGAAAGAACTCTTCCCCGACGCGAGGATCGCCCAGGGTCCGGCCATCGCCGACGGCTTCTACTATGACTTTCGCCGCGACGAACCCTTCACGGACGAGGATCTGCCACGCATCGAAGCCCGGATGCACGAGATCGTCGGTCGCGATCTGCCGATCGTGCGCCACGAGGTTCCGAAGGCCGAAGCGACGGCGATCTTCGAGGCCGAAGCGGAGCCGTACAAGCTGTACTTCCTGCGCGAAAAGGGCGGCGACACCGTCAGTTACTATCAACAGGGCGAGTTCCGCGACTTCTGCTTGGGACCGCACCTGCCCAGCACCGGCCGCGTCGGTGCGTTCAAGCTCCTTTCGATCGCCGCGGCTTACTGGCTAGGTTCCGAGAAGAACGAGACTCTCTGGCGGATCTACGGCACGGCGTTTCCCACCTCGGCCGAACTCGATGCACACCTCGAGCGCCTCGAAGAGGCCAAGCGCCGGGACCACCGCAAGTTGGGCCGCGAGCTGGATCTCTTCTCCTTGCAGGAGTCCGCAGGTGGCGGACTGGTCTTCTGGCACAAGAAGGGCGCGCTGATCCGCTCGCAGATCGAGACCTTCCTGCGAGGCGAGCTCGAGCAACGCGGATACGAGTTCGTCGTCACCCCCCACGTCGCCCGGGACACGCTCTTCCGCACCTCGGGGCACTACGACTTCTATCGCGAAAACATGTACACGCTCGTCGCCGACGACGAAGAGTTCGTCGTCAAGCCGATGAACTGCCCCGGCCACGTCCAGATCTTCAAGACCGGCTTGCGCTCGTATCGCGACATGCCGGTGCGAATGGCCGAGTTCGGAACCGTTTACCGCTACGAGCGCTCGGGCACGCTTCACGGGCTTTTCCGCGTGCGCGGCTTCACACAGGACGACGCACACATCTTCTGCATGCCCGACCAACTCCTCGTGGAGATCGACGACTGCCTCGACTTGATCCAGACCGTCTTCCGCACCTTCGGATTCACGGACGCTCGTTACGAGCTTTCCGTGAGAGATCCGCAGAATCCGGCGAAGTACGCGGGGACGGACCAGGAATGGGACGCCGCCGAGCGTGCGCTCGTGACGGCACTCGAGCAGCGCGGGTTGTCTCATCAGCGATTCGAGGGTGAAGCCGTGTTCTATGGCCCCAAAATCGACGTGAAGGTCGTCGACGCCATTGGCCGGCCTTGGCAGCTCTCGACCGTCCAGTTCGACTTCAATTTGCCGCGGCGCTTCGGCATCTACTACATCGATTCGCAGAGCCAGCAGCAGGCGCCTTACATGGTTCATCGGGCCATCCTGGGCTCCTTCGAGCGCTTCTTCGGCATTCTCATCGAGCACTACGCGGGAGCTTTCCCGGTTTGGCTCGCGCCTGTTCAGGCAAAGGTCCTGCCGGTCTCGGACAAGGTCGCCGAGTACGCGGAAAGCGTCACGAAGCGACTCCGTGTGGCGGGGATCCGCGCGGAATCCGACTTGCGTCCCGAGAAAGTCGGGGCGAAGATCCGCGACGCCGAACTGGAGAAGGTCCCTTACATGCTCGTCGTCGGTCCGCGAGAAGCGGCTGCCGACGCGGTTTCTCTGAGGGTTCGGCACGCCGGCGATCAAGGCGCGACTCCCGTCGAGTCCTTCATCGCCCGCGTTCAAGAGAAGATTTCCACCCGGTCGCTCGAAGCCTGAGCACCGGAGGGCCAGCAGAACGGAGGCTTGATGCCGAAGCTCAAAAGCCACAGTGGAGCGTCGAAGCGCTTCAAGGTGACCGGAACGGGCAAGGTGAAGCGCAGCAAGGCTTACAAGCGCCACATCTTGACCAAGAAGGACGCCAAGCGCCGCCGGCAGCTCGATCAGGACACTTACGTGTCCCCCGGCGACCTCGGACGAGTGAAAGGGATGCTTCCCTACTCGTTCTGAGGGATCGCAAACCAGCCCTCACAGGGCTGGATGTAACCCTTCCGAACCGGGAACGCCCGCCCGGCGGAAGGCCGTCCCAGGGCCCGCGGTGCCGCCGCGGTGAGCTCACCGGGACTACCAGGAGGCCACGATGCCGAGAGTGAAACGGGGCAACAAGCGCCGCGAGCGTCGGAAGAAGATTCTCGATCGCGCGCAGGGTTATTACCTTTCGAAGCACAACTGCTACCGGGTCGCCAAGGAGCAGGTCGATCGCTCCCTGGCGTTCGCATTCCGAGACCGTCGCCAGCGCAAGCGTCATTTCCGCTCGCTCTGGATCGTCCGCATCAGCGCGGCCGCCAAGTCGCTCGGAATGTCCTACAGCACGTTGATCCACGGACTCACGCTGGCGGGCGTCGAGGTCGATCGGAAGATGCTCGCGGACCTCGCCGTCCGTGAACCCGAGGCCTTTGCAGGGCTCGCCGAGCGGGCTCGCACCGCCCTCGCCTGAGTCTGGCGACGTCGGACTCGCACCACCTGTCTTTTCGACTCGCCACGGCGGAAGGCCTCGAGCCCGCCGCCGTGGCGGAGCTTTCTCGATTCGACGGAACCAGCGCGAGCCAGGGACGGGGCTGGGTCGCCTTCGAAGGTGACGCCTCGCTCGGGGCCCGACTCGCTCTGGCGGCCCGGGTCCCGGTCCGTGTCGTGCTCGACGTCGGCCGTTCGGAGACGGGTGATCCCGCCGCGGTTCGCGATTCTCTGGCTGAGATCGAGTGGGAGCGGCTTCTCCCGCGGAAAGAGACCTGGGCTGTCCGCGCCCTCGGCCGGAGCGACGAGCTTCGTCACTCAGGATTCGTCGAACAACTGGTCAAAGACGGCGTGGTGGATCGATTTCGTGGCCGCGGCCTCCCCCCGCCCGAGGTCGATCCTCGCGCGCCGCGCGTCCTCATCGACGCGCGAGTCTCCGCCGGCGGCGTCCTCTTCGGGATCGATCTTCTTGGATCGAGTTTGCACCGACGCGGAAGCGCCCGGCGCGGTGAAGCACCCCTCCGCGAGGACGTCGCGGCCGGGCTCGCGTATCTCGCTCGCGTGAGCGACACGGAGCAGGTCGTCGATCCTTTCTGCGGGACGGGGACGTTCATCCTCGAAGCGGCGAGCGTCGCGCTGGGACTGCCCGTGGCTCGCGACTCGCGAACGACGAGCCTGGCCGTCCTGCCTGGTTTCTCGCAGCTCCCACTTCGGGACTTGTCCCGAGAGCCGCTCTCGGATCCAAGGGAAGTCGCCGTGCTCGCATCGGACGAGTCGTCCGCGGCGGTCGCCGAGACCCGTCGCGTCGCGGCGATACAAGGGCTCGGCGGCGTCGTACGCGTCGAGCAGAGGGGCATCTCGGACCTGCCGGCACTCGAACCGGGCTCGCTTCTGCTCTCGAATCCGCCCTGGGGGCGACGGCTCGACCTGGAGCGGGCCCGCGAGGCGTGGCACGAACTCGGCCGGGTCGCTCGCACTCAGTGCCGGGGGTCCAGCCTCGCGCTGCTCTCTGGTGACCGGGAGATCACCCGCGAGTTGGGACTGCGGGCTTCCCGACGCTTCCCGGTACGTCTCGGTCCGGTCGATGCGAGGCTCTTGATCTATCCGATCGAAGACCGCCGCCCACCAGGACAGGCCACCAGCACTGAGCATGGGTCATGAGGTGCGCCGACTGGGACGCGCCCTCGGGCGTGAGTGTCAGCGCCCCCACGGCGTGAAAGAGCCCAATCGAGAGCGACCCCACGCTCACGCCGCCAACTGCCGCTCCACCGAGCGCCACGACCCCGAGCGCGCCCCCGCCGAGTGCCAGCACTCCGATCGACAGTCCTCCTAGAGCGACGACTCCGATCGCCACACCACCGATCGCGACAACGCCGATGGCGACGCCTCCACGCGCGACGAACCCGATCTGAACGCCCTTCTTTCGCAACCCGCCCTCATCGACCGGCCCGGCGAGACCGCCCGGCCAGGCTCCGCTCAGTTCTGCTTGATCTTGCTGCCCTTGATGACGACGTCGCCGCTCGCTTTCACGTTGACCTTCTTGCCGTCGATGATGATCTCGCCCGACTTCTTCATCGTGATCGATGCGCTTCCGGCCTTGAGGGTGATCTGATCCTCGGCAACGATCGCTACGTTCTTCGCGCTGAGCGAATAAGTCTTGCCGACGCTCGTGCTCTTGTTCTTACCGACGCTTTCACTGGCGTCATCACTGACGCTGATCGAACTGGAATCTCCGATCGTCTCGGTACGGCTCCCGCCGACGGAGACGCTCTTCGACCCCGCGACGTTCTCCTCTTTCGCCGCTCCGATCGTCTCCGCGATCGCTCCGCCGATGGTCACGGCAAGAGCTCCGCCGACCGTGAGCTGCATCGCCCCGCCGACGGTCTCCGCGTAGTTCGCACCGACGGTCTCCGTCAGCGTCGCGCCGATCGTGATGACCATGTTCGAGCCGATCGACTCGGTGTGATTGGTGCCGACCGCTAGCGTCTTGTTGACTCCGATCGTCTCGTCATGATTGGCGGCGATGGTCATCGTCTTGTTGCCGCCGATCGTCTCCGTGTGATCCGCTCCGACCTCGATCGATTTGTTCGAGCCGATGCTCTCCGATTTGTGGCGCCCGACGGAGAGGGATCGATCGTTTCCTACCCGTTCCGCCCTGTCGTTCTTCGTGAGTTGCCGGTGGTTCTTCTCCGCCTGGATGTAGAGCTCTTCCTCGCCCTTCTTGTCCTCCATGCGAATTTCGTTGAAGTTCCCCGGACCCGCTCCTTTGCTGCTTTGAGACTTGATGCCGCTCTGCGTCTGGTTGTCGGGAAGCGCGTACGGGACCGTGCAGTCGCCGTTGTAGACCCGCCCGGTGACGATCGGGTGGTCGGGATTGCCCTCGAGAAACTCGACGATCACTTCCTGACCGATGCGCGGGATGTGGATTCCACCCCAGCCCTTTCCAGCCCAGATCTGCGCGACGCGGACCCAACAAGAACTGTTCTCGTCGCGCTTGCCGTAGCGGTCCCAATGGAACTGCACCTTGATTCGGCCGTGCTCGTCCGTCCAGATCTCCTCGCCGGACTTGCCGACGACGATGGCCGTCTGCGGTCCCCAGATCTGCGGCCGAGGGGTTCGTGGAGCGCTCCTGAACGGGATCTTCGTATCGAGGACCTCGATCGACTGCTCGAACACGGCTTCGCCGCCGCCGCCGCCGCTCTCGTACGCTTGATCGCTCATGCGGAAGTTCGAGCGCACGATCAGATACTCGCGATTCTGGTCGCTGCGCGGATGCCCCTGGAGCGTGAAGAGCGACCCAGCGCCTAGGCCTCGCGCGTTTCCCGCGCCAAACGCTCGCTCGTAGAGCGCCTGGGCGGCCTCGAGACGAATCCGCGCGACCTTGTCGCCGTGGCCGGTCTCTCTATAGCCTCCCGGGTAATCGAAGACCTCCTGCTCGGCCTGCTCGTGCGAGCGCGGGTCCTTCGCGCCGACCTCGAGGTCGACGCGCGGTCGCGTGAAATCGAAATCCCGCAGCACGACAGCTCCGGACTGCACCTCCTTGGCCACCGACCAATCCGAGAAATGATCCTCCTCGCGAATGACGTTTGCTGTCGGCGGGAAGTAGCGCACGGTTTCGTAGCCGGAAGATGCCTCGTGAGCGGAATAAGCATCGGCGAGAACGAGCTGATGGCGTCCCGGTTCGTGCCGGAAGAAGTAATAAATGCCCTCGTCTTCCATCAGTCGCGAGACGAAGGCGAAATCGCTCTCGCGATACTGCACGGTGTACTCGCGCTCCGCGTATTCCCGCGAGAGCGCATCCTCGAACTCGGTGAACCCGTGCTCGCGGAAAATCTCGGCCACGATGTCGGGCACTGACTTCTTCTGGAAGACGCGGCAGTCGTTGGTTCGCGAGAGAAACCAGAGCCAAGGATGGAGACGGAGCCGGTAGACGGCGTAGCCTTCCGTCCGACCCGCGAAATGGACCTCGGTGACGTGCCCCCCGAGTGGACGCTTCGAACCGTCCGCCAGGACGAACTCGACGCTCACCATCTGCCCGAGTAGGTCCTCGAACGCGATTTTCTCGTCCGGACTGTGGACTTCGATCTCATAGCGGAAGAGCTCGCCCAGCGCCTCGGAGCCGGTGAGCGAGCGAAAGAGCAGCTTCCCCTCGGGAAGAGGGGTCTTCATCGCAACGCGTCGTCCCTCCGGCATCGTTGCCTCCGGAAAGGGGCTCGTCTCAGGAGAACTCGTACGCGAAAGTGCCATCGGCCACTTTCACGTGAACGCGCTGGACCTGCCGCCCCTCGATCAGACCATGGAGGAAGTGCTCGGCAAGCGCCGGTAGCACGGTGTGAGTCAGGATAGCGTCGATCATGCGTCCGCCGCTCTCGACTTCGGTGCAGCGACTCACGATGAGGTCGACGACGTCCGGGGAGTAAGAGAACGGAACGCGATGGCCCTCGCGGATGCGCTTCTCGATGCGCGAGAGCTGCAAGCGCGCGATGGCTCCGATCACTGCGTCGCTCAGCGGGTAGTACGGAACAACCACCAGCCGGCCCAGGAGCGCGGCAGGGAAGACCTTCAGCAGAGGCTCCCGCAGCGCCTTCGCGATTCCCTCCGGCTCCGGCATGAGGTCGGGATCGCGGCAAAGGTTCATGATCAGATCGCTGCCCACATTCGAGGTGAGCAAGATCACCGTGTTCTTGAAGTCGATCAGCCTCCCCTCGCCGTCTTCCATCATGCCTTTGTCGAAGACCTGAAAGAAGATCTCGTGGACGTCGGGATGCGCCTTCTCGACCTCGTCGAGCAGAACGACGCTGTAAGGCTTGCGACGCACGGCCTCGGTGAGGACACCGCCCTCGCCGTAGCCGACGTACCCGGGGGGCGCGCCCTTGAGGGTCGAGACGGTGTGAGCTTCCTGGAACTCGCTCATGTTGATCGTGATGAGGTTCTGCTCGCCTCCGTAGAGCGTCTCGGCGAGTGCGAGGGCCGTTTCGGTCTTGCCGACGCCTGAGGGGCCGCAGAGCATGAAGACGCCGATCGGGCGGCTCGGATTGTCGAGTCCGGCACGTGATGTCTGAATCCGCTTCGCGATCGTCACGAGCGCGTGTTTCTGGCCCACGACTC
>CAZPJJ010000201.1:0-7354 GCA_964586535.1 uncultured Acidobacteriota bacterium
CGGCAAGGACGCCCCCCAAGAATTCACGCTCGAGAGCGCGCTGCTCGCCAACGTCCCCGAGATCTCCGCCGCCCTCGATGCGGCCAACGCCAATCCGACCGATATCGCCGCGTGGCGCGCGCTCGGCACGGTGCTCTCGCGCCGCGGCGCTCACGAAGACGCGATCCGCGCGCTCGACATCGCGCTCGAACTCAACGACCAGGATCCTGAGTCGTGGGTCGACCTCGGCGCCGCCTACGTGCGTGCCGGCGACCACGGCAAGGCGATCTCGGCTCTCGACGAGGCGCTCGACATCGAGCCCTTCTCGGCGCTCGCGCACTACAACAAGGGTCTCGCCTATCAGGCGAAGAAGGACTACGACGACGCGTTCGACGCTTTCCGCAGCGCATTGCTCCTCGAGCCCGCGCTCGGCGATCCCACGCTCAATCCCGGCGTCGTCAACAACCCGATCATGCCCTACGTGCGGCTGCAGGTTTATCTCGAGACGGCAGGCGCGGTGCCCGCGGTCTTCAGCGACACCGACCCGGCCAAGATGACACCGCCCGCCGGCGCTTCGCGGCGCTAGCCCCACGCTGACGGCGCGCGCTCAGGCGCGCCGCTCCACGCGCTCAGGCGCGCCGTTCCAGCCCGCGAAAGACCAGCGCGAAGAACGCGTCCGAGAGCCGTGGCGGCACGTCGGAATCGTCGCCTCCGGAGGCGCGCGTCGTGCGGCCTTCGTCTTCCGAGAAAAGCTCGGGAATCGTCAGTGCGTGGATCATCGCCTGGATCGCCGCGGCCGCGGCGCGGCGGGGCTCGACGCGTGCGAAGACGCCGCGTTCCTCGCCACGAATCAGGATCTCCTCGACGAGGTCGCGCTCGCGGCGGCGGAAGCGCCGCTCCTGGGCGAGCGTCAGCGCCGAGATCTCCTCGCCGATCTCGCGGCGGACGCCGAGTAGGTCTTTCAACTCGCGCAGGTAGTCGAGCCGCGCCCGCACGGCGCCGCGCAGGGCCTCGCGCGGATCGTCGGCGCGCGCGACGGCCTCCCGCATGCGGGCGATGAGCCGCTCTTCTTCGCGATCCATGACCGCATTGAACATGGCCAGCTTACCGCCGGGCACGTGGTAGTAGAGCGCGCCCTTCACCACGCCGAGGTCGCGCGCGATGTCGACGAGCGACGCCTTCCGATAACCGAAGCGCCCGAAGTGCAGGCGCGCCACGTCGAGAATGCGCTCGCGGGTGAGCCGCCCGAGGGCTGCTTTGGATTCCATGGCTTTGTCTCCACTCGAAAAGAACGAGGCGAGAGTGTTGACCCGATGTGACCCGGAGTCAAATCGGCAGACGACGCCTCGCACGCCGCCCGCGAAAGCGGGCCGAAGACGGGGCTTCTCGCGGCCGGCCGACAGGCGCGAAACGCCTTCTCAGCGCGGGAGCGTGCGCAGCGTGTGCACGAGGAGGGGGTCGTCGGGAGCTCGCTTGAGCAGGGCCTCGAGCATCTCGCGTGCCTCCGCCCCGCGGCCCAGAGCGGTCAGCACGCGCGTGGCGCCCTCGACCGCGTCGCGCTCGGTGGCGCGCAGGGCGAGCGCCTTGCGGAACGCGCCGAGCGCCGCTTCGGCATCGCCGGCTTTCTCGTGGGCCTCGCCGAGCCCCGACCACGCGCCGGCGTCGTCGGGCCGCTCGTCGAGGTGCGCGGTCAAGCGCTTGATCGCCTCGCCGGGCAGGCCCGCGAGCGTCTCCGCCTGCGCGAGCCGCACGTCGATGCCGACGAAGCCGGGCAGCATGCCCTGCAAGCGCAGCCAGAGCGCGCGCGATTCGAGCGGACGCTCGCGGCTTTCGAGGAAGGTGCTGTAGGAGCGATAGCCGAGGTAGAACGTCGGGAAGCGGTCGACGAGCGCGCGGTACGACGCCTCGGCCGAGGCCTCGTCGCCCGAGTTCTCCTGGGACTGCGCGAGCTTCAGCAGGAACTGCGGATTGCCCGTGTCGTTGTCGACGAGCTTCGCGAGCAGGGCCGCCGCAGCGCCGTGCTCGCCCGCGCGCATCAGTTCGCCGGCACGGTCGAAGGTCTCGTAGTCGCCGATCGCGACGCGCGGCGAGCGCCCGGTGAGCGCGGGCAGCACGTCGCCGCCTCCGCCGGCGGCACCCTCGCCGCCACTGCCGCCGGCGACGTAGCCCAGGCTCTCGAGGCGGGCGATCGTCTCGGGATCGCTGCCGCCCTCGAAGCCCGCGGCGGTCGCCAGGCGATCCTCGTTGACGATGCTCGTCGCCTTCTCGCGCAGCGCCGTCTGGAGCGCGTCGGCTTCGGCGGGGCGCTCGGCCGCGAGGTTCTGGCCCTCGCGCGGATCGGCGGCGAGATCGTAGAGCTCGCGTTCGCTGCTGAGCAGCAGCTTCATGTCGCGTTCGCGCGTCGCGTAGATCGCCGACCAGCCGAATTCCTCGAAGGGATAGAGCGTCTCGGCATAAGTGCGCCGCGCGGCGAGCGTCGCCGCGTCGGCCGCGAGCAAGTCGAGGCCGTGCAGCGGCTCCGTCCACGGGACGCCGAGTAGCCCCGCGACCGTGGGCACGACGTCGACGACCGACGCGGGGCCTTCGATCACCGTGCCCGGCGCGATCTTGCCCGGCGCGCGCACGAAGAAGGGCACGTGCAGCACCTCCTCGTAGAGCAGGAGCCCGTGCTCGTCCTCGCCGTGGGTGCCGAGTCCCTCGCCGTGATCGGCGAGCGCCACGACGACCGTGCGCTCGCTCGCGCCGAGGCGATCGAGCGTCGCGAGCAACTCGCCGACGAGATGATCGGTGAATGCCACCTCGCCCGCGTAGGGATCGCGCGCGTAGCGCCTCCCCCACTCCCCGGGCGCCGCGTAGGGCGTGTGCGGATCGAAGAAGTGCACCCAGAGAAAGAACGGCTGCTTCGCGTGCGTCTCGAGCCAGCGCGTCGCGTTGGCGAGCACCTCGTCGCCGGGGCGGCTCGTGCGCATCGCGCCCGTGGGCGTGTGGCCGAGGTCGTCGTCGTAAGTCGCGAAGCCCTGCGCGAGCCCAAAGAGCGACGACGTCGTGAACGCCGCCGTGAACGCCCCCGTCTCCAAACCGCGCGCGCGCAGCACCTCGGCGAGCGTCGTGACGTCGTCGGGCAGGCGGAAGCGCGCGTTGTTGCGCACGCCGTGGCCGGGCGGATAGAGCCCCGTGAGGATCGACGCGTGCGAGGGCGTCGTCAGCGGTACCGGCGACCAGGCGCGGCGCACGATCGCCCCCGACTGGCCGAGCGCGTCCAGATGGGGCGTGGGCACGGGCGAGTCGGGTGCGTAGGCCGTGACGTGGTCCGCGCGCAGCGTGTCGAGCGTGATGAGCAGGACGGACTCGGGCCCCGAGGGACGCGCGGGTCCGCACGCGGTGGCGACCAGGAGCGCCGCGCCCGCGAGCGCCGCGCAAGCCGTCACCAAGAGCCGGCGTCGATCAGCGCGAGAGATCATCGAGAACCGCCGCGAGGAGCTTCCAGAAGCGCTCCACCGAGCCGACGTGCACGCGCTCGTCCGGCGAGTGCGCGCCGCGGATGTCGGGGCCGAAGGAAACCATGTCCATGCCGGGGACGCGCTCGCCGAGCAAGCCGCATTCGAGACCCGCGTGGATCGCCGTCACCTGGGGCTCGTTGCCGAAGAGCCGCGCGTGCGCCTGCTTCGTGACCTCGAGCACGTGCGAGCGGAGGTTGGGCTTCCAGCCGGGATAGCGGCCGTGCGCCTGCGCGTTCGCGCCCGCGAGCTTCGCGATCGCGTCGATCTGCGCGATGACGCCGTCGAGCGCCTCGGCCACCGAAGAACGCGAGCACGTGATCACCTCGAGCGCGCCGTCGTCGCTCGTCGTCGCCACGCCGAGATTCGTGGAGGTCTCGACGAGGCCGGGGATGTCCTGGCTCATCGCGATCACGCCGCTGGGAATCGCGCGCAACAGTTGCACGACGCGCGCGCTCGCCTCGGCGGTCCAGGCCGAAGCCGGCATGGCAGCCGCCGGCGTGGCCGTGACGCGCACCGCGAGATTGGGCTCGAGCGTCTCGAAGGCGTGGCGGATCGCGACCGCTCCCGATTCGATCGCCTCGCGCACCGCGTCGGCCCGGCCAGCTTCGACGGCGATCGTCGCCGTCGCCTCGCGCGGAATCGCGTTGCGCTTGCTGCCGCCCGCGAGCGTCGCGATCGAGAGCGGGGCCACCGCGTGCGCGCCATCGAGCACGCGCGCCAGCACGTGAAGCGCGTTGGCGCGATTGCGCACGATGTCGAGGCCCGAGTGCCCGCCGAGCAGCCCGCTGACGGCGACGTCGAGCAGGACCGCCCCCGCGGGCAGCGGGCCGCGCTCGGGCGCGAAGCGGATCCGCGTGTCGCAGCCGCCCGCGCAGCCGACGAAGAGCACGCCCATGTCCTCGGAGTCGAGGTTGAGGAGCGTGCGGCCCATGAGCCGCGAGCCATCGAGATTCTGCGCGCCGGTGAGCCCCGTCTCCTCGTCGAGCGTCATCAGCAGTTCGAGCGGCCCGTGGACCACGTCTGGGTCGTCCGCCGCGGCCATGCCCGCCGCCACGCCGATGCCGTTGTCGGCGCCGAGCGTCGTGCCCGTCGCCTTCAGCCACTCGCCGTCGCGGGCGACGTGCAGCGGGTCCTTCTCGGCGTCGTAGGGGCTGTCGCTGTTGCGCTCGCAGACCATGTCGAGGTGGCCCTGGATGACGACGACGGGCGCCTTCTCGCGTCCGGGCGTCCCGGGCACGCGCACGATGACGTTGCCCGCGCCGTCGCGCTCGCTCGCGAACCCGCGCTCGTTCGCCCACGCCAGCACGTAGGCGGCGATGCGCTCTTCGCGCCCCGAGGGGCGCGGCGTCTGCGTGAAGACCTCGAAGTGCTTCCAGAGCGAAGAAGGGGTCAGTCCGGCAAAGGCGCTCGTGGTGGCCATGGGCTTGTCTCCTGGGTCGGGCCGGTCAGTCTACCCTCCGCGGCGGGAGGCCGCCCGACCTCGCGGGACCCGCCTTCCCGCTCCGCGGACGGCCCGTTCGCCACGCGGCGGCGTGGTCGCGAAGCAGCCTCGAGCAGCGGAGCCGTGAATCAGCGAGGGGGA
Organism: uncultured Acidobacteriota bacterium; assembly: GCA_964586535.1. Lineage (GTDB taxonomy): Bacteria > Acidobacteriota > Polarisedimenticolia > J045 > J045 > CAZPJJ01. Next base: position 5,062 of record CAZPJJ010000201.1, read on the forward strand.
CAATGTGCGGGAACGCTGCCAGCACTGCGCAGCGCGATTCGCGCCCAGCACGTCTGCGGGTGCTTCTGCGTCATGAAGAACGACTCGCAGCCGATGGAAAGCGACTGCGACGAGAGCGCGAGCGTCTTCGACGCGGGCGGAAGCGCCATCGGCGTTACGGTGCGCCATTCGCGCAACGTCTGGCTCACGGCACCAGTAGCCACCAGATGTAGGCCGCTGGTTGGCCATGAAGAAGTCAGCTCTGTTCCCTCGCAGCGGCACCAGCTACGGTTCCGTCGGCCCGTCTGCTTCAGCCTACCAGCGACGATCAACGTGCAAGACCCCTATTTGCGCAATCCCTTCACCCTCTACGCGGAAATCTCCCTCGAGACAGACACTCTGTACACGTAGTCTGCTTGCGTTGACCCAGAATCGCTCCGCGAGAACCACGCGAATCGCGTGGAGAGTGTTGCCGTCGCGCTGATCCCCCTCGCTCAGCCAGAGCCATGCCCCTTCGGCGTGGAACGTGAAGCGGCCGCAGGTCCTCACGTAGTTACCATCGGCCCGTGCGGGGTCCACGATGAGACGAACGAGCGGGACGAGCGGCGTGTCAGCGAGTTTCACGATGAGATCACATGTTCCGGACGGACATACACCCCGGACGAGGAGCGGCGTCATCAACCGCTGCTCCAAGAAGAGCTCGTACTCGGCCCCATCGGGCACTCGGAGCCTCAATTCTCCGTTGACGTCGGTGATGCGGGGGCTGTCGTCGTCTCCCCGGGCCGACGTGACTTCGACTCCTGGTAGTGGTTTCCCTGTTTCGCGATCGAGGACTTTTAGTTTGAGTTCGGCAGAGAAACCACTCCCGAAAGCGCCAACCAGCATAACGACCAGAATGAACGGCGTCCGTAGATTCACTTGCCAAGCTCCAATGGAATGACTTTGAACTTCGAATCGAGCACCTTCTGCACGCCCACCGAGCCATCGTCGCGTCTCCAAGCAAGCCATGCCCCGCGTGCGGATACCGTGAGATGCGGAAGGTCCCCAGTCGCCCGGAGAGCACCTTCTGTGTCATCACGTCGTGTAGGCCTATCCGACTGCCGCTTCGATGCCGAGACACCTGGTACGCCGACCAGCTGATGAGTATGGAAGCCTGCTACGGCGCGTCCTCCTGTGCGCTCGACTATCTCTCTCGCCGTCAGAGGCCTTCCTCCTCTGTGTGAAGTGGCGTTCTCACGAAACGTGTGAACCGCGACGTACTCGCCAGCGGGTCGACCATCTTCCGTCGCGAGTTCGGCGATACCCCCCACAGCTTCACGAGAGTCTTCCGGCACCCCGTGCCTCTCGCCTCTTTCAGGGCCTCGTGGAGCCCAACGATCACTTCCAAATCGTCTAAGGCACGCATCGCCTGCAGCGCGTCCGTGTCCGACAACCCGGTGGGATCGATCGACAAGAGCGGTCGATTCCTTACGTACGTGAAGCGGTCCCAAGATTGCGGGTCTCGCGGCTTCTCACTTCTCCGAGATGAATCTCGACTCATCAGCCTGGCCGACGAGATCGGCAAGTACCTCGCCAACATGTAATCCATCCCCGCACTCTCATCCCGCGCATGCCCCGTGTACTTCATTCGGCTCGTCGCTCCCAGCGATTCGCCGTCGGGCACGAGTTCCATAGCTTCCCAGAGCAGGCTCATCATCGCTCCGGCGTTGCCGGGGACGCGGGTCATGCGTCCGCCCGCGTCGTAATCGCCCATGGAAGAGACAACGCGGTTGCGCATCATCGGACTCGACCCCATGTCGAACTCGAAGCCCGCTGGCGCCGCGAAGAGCTCGTCGGTCCGCTCGCGCGTCAGCATGTTGCCGAAGATGTCGTAGCCATAGATCACCCTGCGGCAAGGAGGTAGCGCTTCGGCCAGAAACATCACTTCAGTCTACATCGGCCACCCAGGCGGCGAAGATGCTCAGAATCTCCTCCAGGTTCTCGGGGCCGCCGTACCCTCGAAATACGCCATCGTCCAGGTGACACCGCACCCAGTCGCGGTCGGAACGCTCCTCGCTCTGCGCCATGAAAGGACGCCCGTCCATGGGTGTTCCAACTACATCCACCTCAACGGCCCAGCCTGGGTTGTCGAGCGTCTCGATTCTCACTCCGCGCTGGTGTTCCCAGCTTCCGTCGCATCTTGCCGCGTACCAGCGCTGAAGCGACTCTAGGAGGCCGCTCATTCATCCTCCGAAGCTCGGCGCTTTCCCGCCCGTATGTAGAGCAGGCTCATCATCGCTCCGGCGTTGCCGGGGACGCGGGTCATGCGTCCGCC
>CAZPJJ010000202.1:0-7351 GCA_964586535.1 uncultured Acidobacteriota bacterium
GCAACGGATCGAAGCGCAGCGTCTGCGCGACCGTCGCATGGATGCCGGCGGCGCGGACGACCTCGACGAGACGCCAAGCCGTGGCGGCGTCGACGGCGATCGGCTTCTCGAGCAAGAGTGCGCGCCCGTGGCGAGCGACCGCCTCGACCGCGTGCGGGTGTTCGCCCGGCGGCAGGGCGACGACGACGAGATCGACGGCGGGATCGCGGGCGAGTTCTTCGATCGAGGCGTGAAAACGTATACCGTGCTCGCGTGCGAACGCTTCACCGCGTTCGCGCGAGCGCTGCGTCACCGCGACGAGGCGTGCGTCGGGAACGTCACCCGCGAGCAGGTGCTGCGCGTAGCGCCGTCCGTGCTGGCCGAGCCCGGCCAAGGCCACGCCAAGACGAGTCGAAGCGTGCATCGGGGGTGTTCGTCTCGCTCGATGAAGAAGTGAGCGGCGAGACTATCACGCGGATTTCGGGCGCGCGCCCTGGTGCCCACGAGACGAGCGGCGTGCCGTCGGGCAGCGCGACGAACCCCGCGCGCAGACCGGCGCGCTCGGCGGCGCCGACGAGGCGGGTTGCGGCGACGCGCCGGTCCTCCGGGTCGAGCCGCAGCCATTCGGCGTCCGATGTCGCGATGAGCATGCCGCCGAAGGTCTCGACGCCCATGAGAGGCGGATCGACCGCGATCCCATCGGGGGGCGCGATCGGCGTCGTCGGAGGCGTCGGCGCGAGGAGGTGGCCCGCCGCGAGCAGCGCGACGGCGACGATCGCCGAGGCTCCCGTCAACCACGTCCACCACCGCTTCACGGCCGCTCCGACGGCGATCGGCGCGGGCGGCGCATCGGAGGTGCTGGCCTGCAGCGCCTGAAGCGCGGCGACGGCATTCTCGGGAGCGGATCCCGAAGTACCCGCGCGCCGAACGTCGCGTAGGGCCGCCACCGCGGCGGCGTCGGGGTCTTCTTGGCGCGCGGTTTCCGTGGGCCCCGTGATGAACTCATCGTCGCGCATCGAGGGCTTCGTGATGGCCTCGTGGACGCGCTGCTTGACGTCGCGGACGTAGCGCAGCCACGCGGCGAGTCGCGCCTTGCCCTCGGCGTCGCGCGCGTGGGCGTTCGTCGCGGCCGTCACCGCGTAGTCGAAACGATCGGAAAGCCGGCCCAATGCGCGCCGCGAGAGCTTGAGTTCGTCGCGATCGGCGGAGAGCAACGCCCTTCGCGCCATGGCGCCGCTCGCGAGCGCCTCGATGTAGAGCCCATCGCCCGTACGCAACTGCTTCGCGCAGAGTCCCGCGACGAGCGTCTCGATGTCTGGGACGTGCGACGCGAGCGCGACGAGTTCCCGGGCCCGCCCCGCGAGGGCGCTTTCCATGATCGCTGCGACTTCACTCGCGAGTGCGGCCTCGGCTTGCAGTTCGGCGGGACTCGGGAGCAGATCCAAGGCGGCGGCGGCCACGTCGGTACCGGGCGCGTTGTCCGGGACGCGCAGTTGCTGTTGGAGTTTCTCGGCGTGCGCCGCCAGCCGTCCCCATTCCAGCGCGCGGGCCTGAAGGACCGTGGCGTCGAGAACGGGACGTCCGAGACCGCGCGAGAGACCTTCCATGCGCTGCCGGAGTCCGACGGCGCAAACGCAGGCCTCTTTGACAGCGGGGTCGGCGACGCGGTGGCGCTCACCCGCGATCAATGCGATCGCGCGCAGGTCGTTGGGCGCGGGGGAGGGCCAGAGGAGCCGCGCCACCGCCTCGCCAAAGGTGGTGCTGCCCAGCGGAAGCTGGCCGAGAACCTGAACAATGGAGTCCGGGCCGTTTCCGCTGGCCGAAGGCGCTTGCCGTCCGCCCGGCTGCGGGCGCGGCGGAAAGGCTCCGACAGACTCCCTCTGCGGGGCCCTCGGCGGCGGGGCGGCGGTCTTCGGTGGCTCGGCGACGGCGCCGGCGACCCGGCCGGTGGCGGGCCCCGAGACCGCCCCTGTCGATGGTCCTGTGAGCGGACCCGTGACGGGGCCGGTCATGGAGTCCGGACGAGCGGGGGGGCGCCGCGTGGCTCCCGGCACGACGCCGATCGATTCCTTCCAGTGCTTGGATTTGCTGTCGCTCATGGTCGGGGCTCCGCGCGTGCGCTCCCGTCCCTGGGAGCGGGTGGTGGCGCGAGCTTGCGCAGCGCGTCGCCCTCGAAGGCGAAGATCCCTTCGATCCACGACTCTGCGGCGAGCGGGAAAGAATCGGTGCGGGCGGCGAGGACCTGGACGCTCGGATCGGTGCGATCCGTCAGGACGAGCCAGAAGCCCCGACCCTGAGCACCCGTGGCATCGTAGGCGGTGACGCGCTCGTCGCGCAGCCTGGCGAGGATCGAGTCGGCCTCGGGCAGGTATCCGGTCGTGGCCAGCGGTGCCAGGGTTCGCAGATTGAGTCCCGATGCGGTCGAGGTGCCCGGGAGCGGCGGAGCGCCGTGATCGTCTTCGTAGCGAGCGATCGCCTGGTAGAGGATCCGGGCGTCCGCGACGAGCCGGTCGCGCCGGGACCGAGCCGCGAGCGCCCCGGAAAACGACACACCGCCCCACACCAAGGCGAGGACGGCCACCACCGCGCTGGGGATCACCCAGACGGGTCGCCGACCCGAAGCCTCCGACGCGGGCACGTTTTCGGGCAATCCCGGCACCAAACGCCCTCCGACGAGAAACCCTCTCAGGATCTAAACTTCGGCGGACGAGCCCGAACGGTCAACCCGGGTTTCCCGAGGGCAGGAGAAAGCGTGGGACCGATCTTCTTGGTCTTCATCGTCGGGGCAATCCTGATGGGTGTGGCGACGGGGCAGGCGGAGGCGATGACCGCCTCCGTGCTCGGGTCGTCGCGCGACGCCGTCGAACTCTCGATCAAGTTGATCGGAGTCATGGCTTTCTTTTTGGGGCTGATGGAAGTCGTGCGCCGGGGCGGACTGATGCCCGCCGTCGGCCGCGCGCTCGCGCCGCTCTTCCGGCGGATCTTCCCCGACGTTCCCGACGGCCATCCCGCGCTCGCGGCGATGACGATGAACATCGCGGCCAACATGCTCGGGCTCACCAACGCCGCGACGCCCTTCGGCCTCAAGGCGATGAAAGAGCTCGACCGACTCAATGGTGCGCGCGGCGTGGCCACGGACGCGATGTGTCTCTTCCTCGCGATCAACACCTCGAACGTGTCGATCCTCCCGCTCGGCACCATCGGCTGGCGGGCCACGCTCGACTCGCAGGATCCCTCCGGCATCGTCGTGACGACGTGGATCGCGACGGTTTTCTCGACGCTCGTCGCGGGGATCGCAGCGATCGCACTCTCGCGGTTGTCCGGCTTCCGAAGCACGCGTCCGCCTCTCGTCGTCGACGCGGAGGTTCGCGAGGAGGGCGACGAGAGCGCGACTTCGATCGAGACGGACATCTCCACGCGCTGGATCCGCGGCCGCGCGATCGCGGCGGTTTTCTTGTTCGTCGCCTTCGTCGGCTTGGCGGCATGGGGTCTGCAGACTCAGGCGGGAGCCGCCTCCACGCGCGGTGCGCTGACCTCGATCTCGCACCTGCTCCTGCCGGCGGTCATCTTTCTCGGCGTGCTCTATGGGTGGAGCCGCGGCGTCCACGTCTACGAGGCGCTCGTGACGGGCGCCAAAGAGGGCTTCGAGGTCGCGGTGCGGATCATCCCGTTCCTCGTCGCAATCCTCGTAGCGGTGGGCCTCTTGCGCGCGTCGGGGGCACTCGAGGCGTTCGTCGGTTTCGTCGGGCCCTACACCGCCTCGCTCGGCTTCCCCGCTGAGGCGTTGCCGATGGCCATCCTCAGGCCGCTTTCGGGGAGCGGCGCCATGGGCGTGATGGTCGAGACCATGAAAGTGCACGGCCCCGACTCGTTTGTCGGCTACTTGGTCTCGACGCTTCAAGGCAGCACCGAGACGACGTTCTACGTGATCGCCGTCTATGGCGGCGCCGTGGGACTGAAGCGGCTGCGCCACGCGCTCGTGGCGTGCCTGATCGCCGATGCGGCCGGGATCGTCGGCGCGACCGCGGCGTGCCATTTGTTCTTCTCTCACCTGCGATAGTTCCGGCGAGACATTTCGCCCAGGCGTGGACGAAGGAGGTCATCGAGACCGATATTCCCGCCGCGAAAGGCGGCTCCAGGATGGGTGTCTCTCTCGCGCGCTCCCTCGTTCGCGGCCTCGCGATCGCGTCGTTGGCGGTCGTCGCCTCCGCACCCCGGGCCTCGGCGCCGAGCGCCGAGCCCGGTCTTGGCGGGCTGGCGCGGACGGTGCGGCCTTCAGTCGTCGAAATCCTCGGGACGGTGGAAGGCACGAGCGAAACGTCGTACGGGACGGGCTTCGCGTTCCTCGAACCCTCCCTCGTGGTCACCAACGCCCACGTCGTGCGCGGCGTCCCGCAGGTCATGGTGCGCACATGGGGCGGGGCGCTGCTCGCCTCGGTGACGGTCTTGCACGTCGACGAGAGCGTCGACCTCGCGGTGCTTCGCGTCGTCGGTCTCGACGCGCGGCCTCTGCCCGCGGCGGCCATCGAGATTCCCAATGTCGGCGATTCCGTCGTCGCGGTCGGCCACCCGCGCGGCTACGAGTTCACCGTCTCGGACGGCATCGTCTCGGCGATTCGCGCGCTGCAGGAAGGCGGCGTGAAACTGATCCAGACGACGGCGCCGATCTCGCCCGGGTCTTCCGGCGGCCCGCTCCTCGACGTCGAGGGACGCGTCGTCGGCGTCTGCTCGCTGACGCTCATGGAAGGCCAGAACATCAATTTTGCGGTGCCCGTGGCGCGCTTGACGCCCGTTCTCGAACGAGCGCTCGCGCTCGAGCGCGCGCTCGTGAACTTCGAGCCGGGTGACCTCGACGAGAACGCGATCATCGCGCTCGTGCGCCGCCATCGCCAGGCAGGCGACCTCGTGCGTGCCTCCGAGATCGTGCGCAAGGCGCTGGAAGTGCGTGGCGCATCCGTCGATCTGCTCGTGGAAGCGGCCGAGATCGCGTGGTCGCGCGGGGGCGTCGCGGAGGTCGAGGCGATCCTGCGGCGGATCGACCGTCTTGCGCCCGGCAACGCAACGGGCCGTCAGATTCGTGCCGCTACGCTCGCCCAGCAGGGCCGCTGCGACGACGCGATCCGCGAGGCGCGCGAGGCGCTCGCGACGGGTCTCTCGGCCGAGCGCAGTTCCGAGGCCCACGCCGTGCTCGGCGACTGCCTTGCGCGGGGTGGCGACGCGAAAGCCGCGCTCGAGCACGTCGAGCGCGCGCTCGAGAGCGAGCGCATCGCGCTCCTGCCCGACTACCACGCGCTGCGCGCGCTGCTCCTCGCGGGGATGGGGCGCGGCGACGAGGCCGACCGCGAGGCGACGCTCGCGCTCGAGCTTTCGGGATGGGACGAACGCATCGAGGCGACGCTCCGCGAGCGCGGCCTGCCTCGGCTCATCGAAGTGATCTCGTTCCGTGAAGCGCGCGAGGGAACGGCGCACGTGGTGAAGGGCATCGTTCGCAACCGCGGCAGCGTGCCTTTGGTGTCGGTGCGTGTGAGCGCGGAGGGGCTCGACGAGAAGGGTCGGATCGTCGCGACGGGCACCGCCCAGGCCACGCCGGAGCGTCTGGTTCCGGGACAGACCGCGTCGTTCCGCGTCGTCCTCGATGGCCTCCTCGACGACGTGCGCAAAGTCACGGTTCGCGTCGTCGAGTTCCAGAATCCTTGACAACGGGCGTCCGTGTCGGGGATAGACTCGCGCAATGAACGACGACTCGCACGGGCCCGGAATCCTGCTCACGGCGGATCATCCCGTCGTCCGCTTCGTCGCCACTGAAGTCGTGCCGAAGCTGACCGAGACGATCGCGCCCTCGGCCGTGGTCGTCTTCGACCCTCCCGATCGCAAGGCCGCGATCGATCGCCGCGCGCCCGGCGTCCTCATCGTCAGCGCCCGCTTTCGCGGCGTGCCGATGCCCGAGCGCCTTGCCCGCGTCCATGCGCTCTTGCGGGACGTGTCGCCCGTGCGTCCGTTTTGTCTCACTCCCGAGGAACACCAGCTGGCGGCGTTTGCCCCCGGCCCTGTGCTCGCGGCGCTGCGCACCGGAGTCAGCGTCCTCTGAGGACGCGCTCCCGCCAAGCGCGGACACGGAGAGCGATCTCGCGCTCCTCGCCTTCTTCGCTCGGCTCGAAAAGGCGCTCGCCGCGCAGATCCTCGGGGAGGTAGGCCACGGGAGCGTGATGCCCGGGCTCGTCGTGCGGATAGCGATAACCGGCGCCGTGACCCAGCGAGCGCGAGAGCGGCGCGGTGGCGTCGCGGATCTCCGGCGGGACGGGCGCGTTGCCGCGCGCGCGCGCCAGCTCGAAGGCCCGGTCTCGGGCGACGATGACGCTGTTGGACTTGGGCGCGGTCGCGAGGTGGAGGGCAGCCTGAGCGAGCGCGAGCGAGCCTTCAGGAAGCCCGACGCGGTCGAAGGCCTCCGCCGCGGCGACGGCGACGAGCAACGCCCGCGCATCGGCGAGACCAATGTCTTCCGAAGCGAAGATCACCATGCGGCGCGCGAGAAAGCGCGGATCCTCGCCCGACTCGATCATGCGCGCGAGGTAGTAGACCGCGGCGTCGGCATCCGAGCCGCGCAGCGACTTGATGAAGGCCGAGGCCAGGTCGTAGTGCTGGTCGCCGTCGCGGTCGGCGCGCAGCAGGCGCTCCTGCGCCGCGAGCCGCACGTCGTCGGGCGTGATGGCGTCGCGCGAGGCCGACTCCACGATCGCGGCGGCGATCTCGAGCGTCGTCAGCGCGCGGCGTGCGTCGCCGTCCGCTTCGGCGGCGATGGCCGCGAGTGTCGCATCGTCGGACTCGAGCTTGCGCCCGCCGAGGCCGCGCTCGGCGTCCCCGAGCGCGCGCCGCAGGAGCACGACGACATCCTCGGCGGCGAGTGGCTGCAGCACGAGCACCCGGCAGCGCGACACGAGCGGTGCGACGATCGCGTGCGCCGGATTCTCGGTCGTCGCGCCCACGAGCGTGATCGTGCCGTCCTCGACGTGCGGCAGCAGCGCATCCTGCTGGCCGCGGTGAAAGCGATGAATTTCATCGATGAAGAGCAGTGCGGGCGCTCCGCGCGCGTGGACGCGCCGCGCCTTCTCGACGACGTCGCGCACGTCCTTCACGCCCGACGTCACTGCCGAGAGCGCGAAGAAGTGGCCGCCGATCGCGCGCGCCAGCAGGCGCGCGAGAGTCGTCTTGCCCGAGCCGGGCGGCCCCCAGAGCAGGATCGAGGGCAAGCGGCGCGCGGCGATCGCGCGCGCGAGAAAGCCGCCTTCGCCGACGAGCGCCGTCTGGCCCACGACCTCGGCGAGGGTGCGCGGGCGCATGCGCTCCGCGAGGGGCGCGAGCGCGCCCGAGGCGG
>CAZPJJ010000203.1:0-7311 GCA_964586535.1 uncultured Acidobacteriota bacterium
GCTTGGTGTACTTGACCTCGCCGCCGAAGAAGGTGGCCGAGAGCTTGTGCGCCTCGTCGCAGACGATCAGGTCGTAGCGGCAGTCCGGGGCGCTGAGCTTCTGCTGCACGTTCTCGTTGCGCGACAGCTTGTCCAGGCGCGCGATGGCAAGGTCGTTCTCTAGAAACCAGTTGCCGGTGCGGGCGGCTTCGAGTTTGTCGTTGGTGAGAATCTCGAAGGGCAGGTGGAACCGGCGGTGCATCTCGTCCTGCCACTGCTCGGCCAGGCTGCCGGGGCAGACGATGAGGCAGCGCTTCAAGTCACCGCGCGCGATCAGTTCCTTGATGAGAAGGCCGGCCATGATGGTCTTGCCGGCTCCGGGATCGTCCGCCAGCAGGAAACGCAGCGGCTGCCGCGGCAGCATCGCCTCGTAAACCGCGGTGATCTGGTGCGGAAGCGGCTCGACCAGCGAGGTGTGCACGGCGAGCACGGGATCGAACAGGTGCGCGAGGCGGATGCGGTGAGCCTCCGAGACGAGGCGAAAGAGCGCGCCGTCGCCGTCGAAACTCCAGGGACGGCCGGCCTCTACGATGTCGAGACGTGGTTCGTCGTGCCGGAAGAGGATCTCGTCGGCGACACGGCCGTTCGGTCCGCGATACACGAGGGTCAACGCGTCCGACCCATGCCAGGCCACGCTGACGACGGTGACCACCGCGTCCGGGAGGATGCCGCGGATCGTGGCGCTGGGCTGAAGGTCTTCGAGCTTCAAGATCGGTTCGTCCTATGCATACCAGTCATGAAGGTGAATTCATATCCCCCGCTCGCGGTCATGCCCAGGCCGCGTCGCAGGCGCCTAGATAACATGACTTCCTAGATCGCTCGCGGCTGACCTTGAGCGTTGTCGCGGGTAAGCCTCGTAGAGAGCACAACCGCATGCTGGGTCGAAGGCCAGCAGTACATCCCAGGGGACAGCCGTGGGAGAAGCTACCACGCTCTGCGTCGGATTGGACATTCACGAGGACTCGATCGCAGTGGCCTACGCTGCGGAGGACCGAAGTGCCGAAATGGTGCTCGTCGGTCCGATCGGGGCGCGGCAGTGCGACATCGACAAACCAGCGCGGCAAGTGCAATCCGGGGCATCCGAAAGCGGGCACCGAGCGGCCGTCCCCCTTGCCGCTCGATTAGGGATAAGAGCAACCGCTTCCGCAGAGAACCAGCGCTTCTTCGCTCTCTCGCGATAAAGGCTCGGAAGCCGCCCTGTGGCACACGTACGAAGCACAGCACATCGCCCTGCGTCGATGGATACTGGCTCACTCCTCGAAAGAACCCAAACTCTCGGGAAATTCGGATCCCGAAGGAGATCATTCGATCAAACCCTCAGTACGCGATCGACTCCTGGTTGCGGATCACTTCGTCGTTGCGAAAGAACCGAAACGAACTCCATCACCAAGGTCCGACCTGGCACCGGCTCCATGAGAAGAGTCCTTCATCGTGGCAAGACGCATGGTGGCAGAGCGTCGCTTTTTCGGCCCCTGAGTGCTCCATCCTCCGCTTTCCGACCGACGCGTCGTTCCCCCTGTCGCGTAACCGACGTGAGAAAGAAGACGCCGCTCCCCGGAGCGGGTGCCGGGACCGTGTCGCCCACCGTCAAGTAGTCGCCAGCATTCGGCGGCGCAGCTGGATAGGCGCAACGAAGCGGACGCGCCGCTGCGAGGTCCAGTGGTTGGCTCAAGACCCCCCAGTAGGTATCGAAAGCCTCCGCCCGTTCAAAGCCCTCCGGATGCACGGGAACGCGGAATCCTATCTTACCTGTGTCCGGGATGTACGACTGATAGATCTCGAAGCTCGTCGTCAGACCCTCGATAGCGGCGATCCACTGATATCGCGATCCGTGAGTCGAATCGCCGACAATAGATGTGAGAAAGAGAAGCAGACGGCCGTTCTTGTCGTCGAAAAGGAGGAATCCAGGCCCATCCTGTGCGTAGGCGTTGCTGCCCCCGCGTCCCACCGTTGGGAATATGCTGGAGTCGCCCTGATCGACGATCGTCCCGACGATGATCTCGAGGCCCGTCGTTGGATCGAAGCGAAGCAGTCGGAGCTCAGAGGCCGAACCGTTCCAGTTCTTGTGAAGCCTCCAGATCCGGCCTTCATTGTCCAACACCCGGGGCGAAGCAGGCTCGTCGACATACACGCCCGGAGCATCGTGATAGCGAGTCCATGTTGGACGACAGAATTCCGAATCACAGGTCATCGGAGAGTACTGCCGACAAGTCAACCCAGGCTCGACAAAGACAAAGTCGGAACAACCGAGAGGATGTCCTTGGGCGAACACAGCCGAACCAAAGCCGAGCGCACCGAGGGCAACAGCAATCAGGGTTCTCACAGCTCTCACATTCCCTCCCCTAGGAGCCTGCGCGCCGTAAACTGCGCGTTACCGCTACTCGACGTTCCTACACTCAGGAAGCAAACTGGCGGATCTCGCCTCGAGCCGCCCACCGCGGGCCTGACGGCCGCCTCGCGCTTCCCCCAGTCTCGTTGCCGCCGTCAAGAAGTACACGCCGCCCCCTGGTGCCGGCACGAGCGTCGAGTCTGGGACACTCAATGATGTTCCAGGAAGGGGCGGCATCGCCGGATAGTTGCAACTCATCGGCTGTGCGCGGCTCAGATCCAGGGGACGCTCGAGCGGCCCCCAGTACGTATCGAAATAGTCCGCCCGATCAAATCCCTCGGGGTGGACCGGCACCACGAAGCCAATGTTGCCAGTCTCGGGCTCGAAGGACTGGATGATATCGAATAGCGGCGCGAAACCAGAAATCGCGACGATGCGAGTTCCACTCGGGTATTCGTTGTGGCTGTACGAGTCCAGTGGAAGGGTCAGAAAGGCGCGTCCTCGTATTGCATCGAAGGACGGCTGAATAGAGGTCCTCGCAATGGTGTCCGCGGAAGGGCCAGCCGGGTAGACGCAGCGATCGTCGATGTACGCGATCAGTTCTTCCGAAACGCCGTCGAACGCGAGAACCGAGTGCCGAGTGAGCTCGAGGGACCCGCAGAATCCTGCTACGCGATCCTGGTGTCTGACTCGGAGTTCTCTTCCCTGGTTGTCGAAGGTCCGACCACCATTCAGCCCACATGCTAAGCCATCGTTGTTGATCTCTCTGCTCTGCGATTCGCACGGAAAGGGAATCCACTCCTCGCAATGGAACCCGGGGCGAGTGAAGACGAAGTCCGAGCAGTCAAGTGGCTCACCAGGATCACTAGCGATACCGCTACCGAGAGCCGTCAACACGACGAGAGGGCTAAGCATGAAGGTGTGGACCAGACGCATCGACCGACCTCCATCGGTACTGCGACGTCAGCCCTCGCACTGCCAGCGCAGCCGCTCCTGACAGCGGCGCGCACCGAGCCGATCAAGATCGTCACGACCACCGGCATCGGTGAGTCGGCGCTTAGGCGGAACCGATCGCGAGAATCCCCTCAGGCAGCCACATTGGTCAAGTGCTTGCGGCCCCTCAACAGCCGCCCCCCTGGTAGGACGAGCCTGAAATTTAGCCAGAGAACCTGCTACTTCACCCAAGTTAATGTCGCCCGCACTTCACTCGGGTACTCCACACTCGGTCCAAGCATCTCCCATTGAGACTGCGACTCCGCTGAGCGCACGGAGACCGTAAACGCGAGCTTCTCAGTACGCGATCTCGTTCTCGTGTCGCCATGGCTGTCATTCATCATCAGATGATCCGCACCGCGGGAGAAAAGTGGGACAGATCCGAGTATCCAACTAACCGCGACCGCGCTCTCAGCGCTCTCCGTCGGATCATTTCGTCGACGAGCGCCCGTCCAGATGGCCGGTAGGGTCCTGGACAACGACTCGGCACTCGAACTCGCGCGCAGCCACTTCCTGTTCTGCTTGCTGAACATCCGAATTCGTACGCGAATTCGGCCTGCATTGACACTATGAACAGCAGCCTCGGTCGCGACCTGCCTCCGATCACTCCTGCTACACGCGAATGCCCCAGAGAACCATGACTTGGTCGACGATTGTCGGCGGAGTCTCCCGCGCGAGTACTCGTCGAAGCCGAGGTTCGATCTGCTTACCAACCTCGCGTAGCGACCATTCCCGAAGTATCTGAATGGGCGGCCTCGCGTCGTGGACTGTTGGCGCCGGCAGTGGGCGCCAGACTTCATAGACCTTACGATCGTGTGCTGTCATTGCGATCTTTGCCAGGACGCCGGCCGCATCAGCCAGATCCGCTTCGCTCGTCGCTTCTTCAAGCCAATCCAGGAAGTACAGAACGACTGGCAGGAAAGCCATTCCTCCCGTCGAACCGTACCCCGCGAGGGACTCGCGTCCATCACGATCGAGATCTCGCCAACTACCATCGAGCAGGTCCACGACACGCCGATCTCCGATCGCCAGCAGGCCACTCAGTGCAGCGCCGATCGCGAACTGATCGTTCATCTCGCCGATCCACTGAAGAACCGTCTTTGGCCCCGTCAGGGCGTCTCCTTCGACCACGGGTGTCATTACGGCCGCATACATCGCGGCTGTGCTGATGACCGCACGATCGAGTTCACAGAAGAGAATTGGCCTGAACGCAAGCGGCGTTATGGCACCGCCCTCCACTCCGCCGAGCAAGCGAAGTAACAAGTCCATTCGGTCAGCTTCTGACAACCGAGACATGCCGATCGAATAGAGGGTATGCACGTGAGCTTCAGTGACACCATCGAAGCGCATGCTGAAAAACGCGAGGAGAGTGAAAAGAAAGCGTTCGACGACCTCAGGGTCAGCCCCGGCGATTCGCTCGGGGTTCTTGATCAGTCTTACGAACTCTTTGTAGGGGTCAGGCTTCTTCTTGAACCACATGACGGATCCCTTCGTAAGAACATTCATCGGCCGGGCCGCGCTCCGACCAAGCAGTCAGCGAGGAAGGGCAACTCGATTCCGCTCCGAGCGAGCACACCACGAGGTGCGGCTTCCTGTCACCTTGGTTGCACGGAGCGAAATTTAGACCTGTTCGACTCCGAAGAACACCGCCCCTGGGGGTGTGGACGCGAGGCGAGGCGCGCAGCCTTCGATGGGCTCGGGTCCCGATGTTCGCAGAGCGACGCCATTCCCCGAGCGCTCCCACCGACACCGCTATTGTTCGAGCGGTACTCAGTCTCGCCGACTCCCGATTCAAGGGCGAGGCCACGATCGAGTGTGAGTTCTCATTTCACCCCTGGATCTCGTCGCATTCTCGAGATTCTTGATCCGGGCGGCCGGCGGCAAAGTCTGGGGCGTGCGTCTCGCCCGAGTCGAACTCGCTCGCACAAGCAGTCTTTTCGGAGTTGTCGTCTGGGTCATCCGGGAGAGGCGGATCACACGGATTCCGCGGAATCCACGTCCGGAGGACGAGCACTGGCCTCGCGCACACGGGACACGGATCGACGTTCGGTGTCTCCGTACCATACACGGCCACGAGCCGGGCCGGACCACGAGCGCCACAGTGTCGGCAGGGAACGGCGCCGATGATCTGATCCAAGCGAGCCTCGATGCGGCACAGGCGCGAGCGAATTGATGAGCGACTCATGATGCCCTCCTACTGTGGCCACGGTTCATGTGGCGGGTGCCGGTTGCAGATTGATCTCCTACTCGGCCCTCTCAGAACGCATTTCTCGACCGCAGAGTGCTCATGCGCTCCCGCGTCTCCCCGACGCCACCGTTGAAGGCCGCTATCCGGGTCTCGAGCGCCACGATCCTGTCGCGAAGCTCCGAGGCCTCCTGGAGTTTGAGGACTCCGTCCAGAACGGTGCGGATCGCGCCAAGCCGCACTCCGTCGTGCCCGCTGTGAAGCAGGGACTCCAGGGCAGCAACCGTTTGCCCCAGGAGCCCGCGGAGTCGCGCGAGGGCCTCCCGAGCTTGCTCGTCGCGGTGCTCCTCGACGGCGGCGAGGATTCCCGGACTCGAGACCAAGCGCCGTCGGAGCGTCCTGGTGCTGATCCGCAAGAGGAGCGCGGCATCATCGCGCGTGTGAGTCGCGAGGAGCGCGGCGACGACGCGCTGGTCCCTCCCCGGGAGGCGGTCGTGAGCGGTCATCTGCGGACTCCGTGGTTCGGGAAATCGTCGGGCTGCTCAGTTGCGGAACTGGACTTCGAACCTTCTCTCGCGACGGTGGGAGGCTTCACTGCCTGGGCGACTCCGAGCCCGGCATCGTGGAATCGAGTCGCAAGAATGACTGGGCGTAGTGTCATGGGGTTTGTTCTCGGTCGAATCCCATGTCGCTCGGCAGCCCGTAGCTGGCGCTTCGCCCTGGCCTGAGCCAGCGATCCGCGTGCGAGCAGAAGAGGCTCAGCCGATGCCCCTTGTAGAAATCGGAATCGTCCTTCAGGTAGTGTTCGAATCGCCGCAGGATGTCGTCGCTCCCGAGCCTGCGCGCGAGATCGTCGAGAGCTTTGTAGTCCTTCGCGTACCACGTCGGCCTTTCGTCGTACTTCCGGCGGTAGATCTCGACGAGGGCGTCCGTCAGTTGCCTGCGAGGCTGCGATTGAGCCGGGGTGCGTGCGCTGGCAGGAGACTCCTCGTTTCTTGAAGAGTTCACTGAATCCTTCTTAGGAAGTTCGGGTCTCAGGATGAGAGCCCCGGAGTCTCCCTGTGAGACGGGAGAGGTCTCACCACGAGACCGAGCCAGTTCCGGCGTGAGATGGTCTCCCTGCGCGAGGGTCTCACATTGAGATGCTTGCGCCGTGTCCCGCAATCGATAGGTGTTCGACATTCTGCGGGCTTCCACTCGCTCGAATATGGCTTGCACGCCGCGGACTTTATCGCCCCTGGTGAGCACCCGGAGCGCCCGGTACACGCTCGCGGGCGCTAGAGCCGTCAGATTGGCGAGCCTCGAGACGGAAGGCCAAGCGATCCCATCTGCATTGAGATGAAGCGCGATGGTGAGGGCAACCAGCTTCTCGGTCGGACTGAGACCATGGCGCTCGAGGATCTCAAAATTCGTTCTTGCCCTGCTCATCTCATGACCTCCTTGCGGTCACTTGCCCCGGTTGATCCTCGCTGAACAGCGTCGTTGGCCCCTCGAACCGCATTTTGACGAGTCCTTCAGGTCCGCTTCGGTTCTTCCGCACGATCAACTCCGCGTAACCACGGAACTTCTCTCGCTGCCCGCAGTCCTGTTCCTCATCCATCTCCAGTTCGGGGCGATAGATGAACATCACCACGTGCGCGTCCTGCTCGATCTGGCCGGACTCCCGCAGGTCAGAGAGTTGTGGGCGCCGCACTCCCTTCAACTTCTTCTCGATATCTCGCGAGAGTTGGCTTAATACGAGCACCGGGACTCGAAGATCCTTCGA
>CAZPJJ010000204.1:0-7299 GCA_964586535.1 uncultured Acidobacteriota bacterium
TCACCTACTACCGCGAGGCGGGCGTCGAGCCCGGTACGCAGCCTGTTTCCGACGTGCAGGTGGACGTCGCGGGCACGGTCGCCAACGGGCCCTCGCAGACGACCGACTCGCTCGGTGCGTACACCTTCAACGACGCCGTCGGCAACATCACCATCACGCCGCAGCCACTCGGTGCGACCGAGTACGAATGCGATACGTTCATCACGGCCACCGACGCCACCGAGATTGCCAAGCACGTCGTGCAGTTGGTGGTGCTGACGACCAACCAGCAGGTGGCGGCGGACGTCTCCGACAACGGCACGATCTCTTCGTTCGACGCCTCGCTCGTCGCGCAGAAGAGCGTCGCCGTGCCCTGCACCACGGGATTCAACTTCACTGTGGCGAACGCCAACGGCTCCGATTGGGAGTTCGTCCCGGTCGCCAAGTCGTTCAATCCGATCACCGGCGTCGCCGAGAACTACGACTTCCTCGCCGTGCTCTACGGCGATGTGACCGGCAACTGGGCCGGCCACGACGCGCCGCCTCCCAGCACCGACGCGTTCGCGGGAGAGGTGAGCGGGGCAGCGGCCTTCGCGACGCCGGCGCCCGCGCCCGTGGTCGCGCGCGGCACCGAGCCCGCCGTGCTCTACCTGGCCGGTCCTCCGAAGCGTCTCGAGGACGGCACCTGGCAGCTCACGTTCGGCATGGCGCAGGCCGATGGCGTTGCCGGACTCGATCTGCTGCTCACCTACGACACCAGCACCGTTGCGATCCGGAGCGTCGAGCCCACCGGCATCGCTTCCGGATTCCAGGCCGTCACCGGCATCGCGAACGGCGAGGCGCGCATCGCGCTCTTCGGCGTCGCGCCGCTCGTCGGGACGGGCGATCTGCTCACGGTGAACGTCTCCCTCGCCGGACCGCTCGGCGGCGAGCCCTTCGCCATCGAGGCAGTCGCCAACGAAGGCGCGATCCCCGTGGTCGTCGCTCCGGGTGCCGTCACGCAGGACCCGGCGCGCAGGCCGCGGCTCGCCATCAAGGAGCACTGAGTCATAGACGACGAACGACGCGCGGGCCCCGAGATACGCCCGATCTCTCGGGGCCCGCGCGATACATCGCGCAACACAGCGCCACCAGGAGAGACGCGACATGAGAAGAGGACACCGGCTGTGGCGCTTTGCCCTCCTCGTGACGGTCATCGGCCTCGGCGCCGGAATCGCCGGCGCGCAAGCCGCGACCGTGCGCCTACCGCAGAACGCGAGGAGCGGCACGGGGCTCGACATCGTCGTGCCCGTCTCCGTCGAGCCGGCCGACGGCGTGACCTCGATGGATTTCGTGATCCAGTACGACCCGGCGCAGGTCCAACCGACCGGCGTCTACCGTACGGCCTTCGCGCAGAGTTTTCAGCTCACGAGCGACCTCGCCACCCCCGGAGAAGTCGATTTATCGCTCACAGGCGCCGCGCCGCTCACGGGCAACGGTGAGGTCGCGTGGATCGTCTTTCGCGTCGTCGGCGCGACGGGCGAGTCGGCGGACCTGCTCTGGGTGACCGCGAGCCTCAACGGTGGGGCGATCCCCGCCGACACCATCGACGGGCGCATCGCGATCCGCTCCGCGACGGCGACGATCTTCGTGCCCGACGACGCGCAGGGCGAGCCGGGGTCGCAGGTCGTCATTCCGATCAGCACGACGACGATCGCGGGCGGCGAGGCCTTCGATCTCGACCTGCGCTTCAATCCGAACGTTCTCGCCGCGGTGAGCGTGGCCAAGACCGCGCTCACGTCGCCGCTCACGCTCGTCTCCAACATCAGCGTTCCGGGACGCGTCGTCGTCACACTCTACGGGACCACGCCGATCAACGGGCAGGGCGCGCTCGTCAACATCACCTTCAACGTCGTCGGGACCATCGGCGACGAAGCGCCGCTCGACCTGACGCGCGGCGACATCAACGAGGGCGGCATCTCGACGCTGCTCGACGACGGGCTCTTCGTCGCCTGCGACGATACGGACACCGACGGCGACGGGGTGAGCCAGTGCGATGGCGACTGCGCGCCCGACGACGGGGCGATCTACGCGGGTGCCCCCGAGGTCTGCGACGGCGTGGACAACCAGTGCCCCGGCGATCCCGGCTACGGCCAGGTCGACGAGGGCGTGACCACGCGCTACTACCGCGACTTCGACGGCGACGGATTCGGCGATCCCGCGGACTTCGTCGATGCGTGCGAAGCGCCGGGCGGGTACGTCCTCGACGCGACCGACTGTAACGATGGCGATGCGAGCGTCAATCCGCTCGCGAGCGAGATCTGCAACAACGTCGACGACGACTGCGACGGCTCGATCGACGAGGACGTTCCCGCACCCGCGGGGATACCGGCCCTCTCGCTCCTCGAGACTGTGGCGGGGACCGAGCTCGACTGGACGCTCGTGATCGACGCGACGGCCTACGACATCACCAGCGGCGACGTCGCGACGCTCGCCGGTGGAGCGGGTGACTTTTCGCTCGCCACTGATCGATGCGTCGCTGACGACGTGGCGGGGCCGCCCGTTCTCGATGCATTGGCGCCCCTTCCGGGGAGCGCGACCTGGTATCTCGTGCGGGCCGTCAACTGCGGCGGCAATGGCAGCTACGACAGCGGGAGTGCAGGGCAAGAAGGTCTTCGCGACGCCGAGATCGGCGCTTCGCCCGTCGCGTGTCCGTGAGCGCGACGAACGCGGCAGCCGAGCGGCCGATGACGGACTGACTGGGCCAGGGGGAGAGACACGATGATCACCAATGGTTCGCCTCGCGTCGTCTTGGTTGCAGGGCTGCTCCTGCTGCTCGCCGCAGCGGCACCCGCCGCCGCGGCGGACGTCTCGCTGCCCGTGCTCGTCCAGAATGGCGGCGGGGGAGTCGACCTGACCATACCGATCACCGTATCGCCCGCCGACGGCGTGCTCGGCATGGACCTGACATTCACCTACGACCCCGCTGTGTTGCAGGCGACCGGCGTTTACAAGACGGCGTTCACGGACTCGTTCGCGCTCGTCGCCAACGTCACGATACCCGGGACGGTGAGCATTTCCATGTTCGGCACCGCGCCGCTCGTGGGCTCGGGCGAAGTCGCGTGGGTCGTCTTCGACGTCATCGGCGCGCCCGGCGCCTCGACCGCGCTGACGTGGACCACCGCGATTCTCAATGAGACGCCCGCGGCCACGCAGGACGGCACTGTGCAGGTCACGCCGAGCACGGCCGAAGTCTCGATGCCCGACGGCGCCTGCCATCACCCAGGGTCGAACGTGCTCATTCCCGTGGTGGGCGCGCCCGCGGACGGATTCCAGGGCGTCGACATCACCGTGCGCTACAACACGGCGCTGCTGCAGGCGCTCAACGTCAACACGACGACCTTCACGAGCGGGTACGGACTCTCCTTCAATCTCGCCACGCCCGGCGTCGTGCTCATCTCGCTCTTCGGACCGCCGCTCGCCGGGACGGGACCGCTGGTCGACATCGAGTTCGCGGTCGTGGGCGAGGTCGGTGAGCAGGCGCCACTCGATGTGTCGGTCGGTACGGTCAACGAGGGGCTGATCGCCACCGCCCTCGACGACGGGCTCTTCACGGTGAGTCCCGATGGTGACGCCGACGACGTGCCCGCCTGCGAGGACTGCGACGACGCCAACGCGGACGTCTATCCTGGCGCGCCCGAAATCTGCGATGAGATCGACAATCAGTGCCCGGGAGACACCGGCTACGGCGACATCGACGAAGGCGTGACGACGACGTTCTACCGCGATGTCGACGACGACGGTTACGGAGTGGATACCGATACCGTCGAAGCGTGTACCGCACCCACAGGCTATGTGGCCGACGACGGCGATTGCGACGACCTCGATCCGCTGGTGAACCCCGGGGCGACGGAAGTCTGCAATCTCATCGACGACGATTGCGACGCGTCGATCGACGAGGGTGTCGAGACGACGTTCTATCGCGACGCCGACGAAGACGGCTTCGGCGACGCGCTGGACACGGCGGACGCATGCACGGCGCCGGCAGGCTACGTCGCGGACGACACCGACTGCGATGACGCGAACGCGACGGTGTTCCCGGGTGCTGCGGAGACGACGGCCGACGGCATCGACCAAGACTGCGACGGCGGCGACACCTGTTTCGCGGACGCCGACCTCGACACGTTCGGATCGACGGCGACGGTGGCGAGTACGGACTTGGTCTGTACGGATGCAGGTGAGTCGACGACGAGCACGGACTGCGATGACGCGAACGCGACGGTGTTCCCGGGTGCCGCGGAGACGACGGCCGACAGCATCGACCAGGACTGCGACGGTGGCGACACCTGCTTCGCGGACACCGACCTCGACACGTTCGGCTCGACGGCGACGGTGGCGAGTGCGGACTTGGTCTGCACCGACGCGGGTGAGTCGACGACGAGCACCGACTGCGATGACGCGAACGCGACGGTGTTCCCGGGTGCTGCGGAGACGACGGCCGACGGCATCGACCAAGACTGCGACGGCGGCGACACCTGTTTCGCGGACGCCGACCTCGACACGTTCGGATCGACGGCGACGGTGGCGAGTACGGACTTGGTCTGTACGGATGCAGGTGAGTCGACGACGAGCACGGACTGCGATGACGCGAACGCGTCCGTCAACCCGGGCGCGACCGAGGTGTGCAATCTCATCGACGACGATTGCGACGCGTCGATCGATGAAGGCGTCACGACGACGTTCTACCGAGACGTCGACGAGGACGGCTTCGGCGACGCGCTGGACACGGCTGACGCATGTACTGCTCCTGCGGGCTATGTCGCCGATGGTACGGACTGCAACGACTTCGACGATGCCGTCTATCCGGGTGCCCCGGAGACGACGGCCGACGGCATCGACCAGGACTGCGATGGCGGCGACACGTGCTTCGTGGACGGCGACGCGGATACCTATGGGACGAGTGCCACGGTTGCCAGCGTGAATCTCAGTTGCGCGGATGCCGGAGAGTCGGCCAACAGCACGGACTGCAACGACGCCGATCCCTCGATCAACCCGGGTGCTCTCGAGATCGTAGCCGACGGGATCGACCAGAACTGCGACGGCGCGGAGACCTGCTATGCGGACGGCGATGGCGATGGCGCCGGAACGCTGACGACGATGAGCAGTGCGGATCTCGATTGCGCCGACCCCGGGGAGTCGACGACCACTGACGACTGCAACGACGCGGACCCAACGATCTACCTGGGTGCGCCCGAGGTCATCGGTGACGGCATCGACCAGGACTGCGACGGCGTCGACATTTGCTACGTCGACGGGGACGGCGACACTTTCGGCACGTCATCGACGGTCGCCAACGCGGATGCGGACTGCGCCGATCCGGGCGAGTCGCTCGTCGATACCGATTGCAATGACGCCGACGCGGCGGTCAATCCCGGGGCCACGGAGGTCTGCAACGGCATCGATGACGACTGCGATACGTCGATCGACGAGGGGGTGCCCGCGCCGGCCGAGCGCATCAGCACCGTGCAGGTGACGAAGGCGGGCACCGATGCGGAGATCACCTGGACGGCCGTGCTCGACGCGCAGGTCTACGACGTCGTGCGCGGGTTCATGAGCGTGCTCTTCTCGAGCGGCGGCGACTTCACGTCCGCGTTCGATACGTGTGTCGCGAACGACACCGCATCGACGGCCTTCGTTGACGGAGCGCTGCCGGCCGCAGGGGAGGGGTTCTGGTACCTCGTCCGACCCGCGAACTGCGGTGGAGCGGGCTCTTTCGACGGGACGAGTCCCGGGCAGGTGGCGCCGCGGGATGCCGAGATCGGCGCTGCGCCGGGGGCGTGCCCGTAGCCCGCGGCGCGGCTCTCCCCGTGGGGACAGTCGACTTAGAGGGACAGGCGACTTAGGGTGCCTGTCCCTCTAAGTCGACTGTCCCTCTAAGTCGCCTGTCCCCATCGAGGGTTGTTGGTCGCTGGGGCCGATTCGGCTGCGACTCGGCGTAGACTCCTCGACGGCTGCGTCCCACGGGGTTGCGGCCGGGCAGCGGGGTACGTGGGGATGCTCTACGTCGAAATTCGGGTTCGGGGACAGGTCCGGCATTGGCCCATCGCTCCACAGGCCGACGTGGTCGTCGGGCGAGGCGAGGGCTGTGAGGTCGTCGTCGACGACGACACCGTGTCGCGGCGGCACCTCCGGCTGAGGGTCATCGACGGGCATGTCGAGGCGGAGGATCTCGGCAGCATCAACGGTGTCGAGGTCGAGGGTAGGCGCATCGCGAAGGGGCGGTTCCCGCTGGGGTCGACGATCGTCGCTGGCGCGGCCGCGGTGGTCGTTCGGGAGGGGATCTCGCTCGGCCGCAACGGCACCGCGGCCGCCGTGCCTGCTGCGGGCGCGGGACGCGCGCTCGAGAGCACGATCGTTCCAGCCGTCTCCTCTCGGAGTTCGACCGAGCAGTGGCCCCTAGAAGTCCTCGAGAAGCGACTGCACGGCGTCGCGAGCGCCCAGGACGCCGCGACGGCGCTCTTGGGGTTTCTCATCGACCGCGCCCGCCTCGATGGCGCCGCGATCGTGAGGTCGCAGGGTGAGGGACTCGGAGTCGTCGTGAGCGCGGGGACGCTCCCCGACGACGCGATCGCGGTGGCGGCGATCCGCGAGAGCGGGCCAGGGGCCGCGGATACCGCTGCCGCCGCGCAGGCGCGCCGCCTCGTCGACTCGCCGGTGCCGCTCTGGCTCGTCATGCACCCGCAGCCCGTCGGTGCGCAGGCGCCCGTCGTCGTGTCGCTGGTTGCGTCGCTGATCACCGCGCTCTTCGAGGGCGATCGCGACGCGCCGCGCGCGCGCGTGCGGGCTCTCGCCGCGGCGCCAGGGCTGGTGCCGGCGCCCGCCGCGTCGATCGCCGATCCCTCGATTGTCGCCGCGTCGGAGGCGTTCCTCGCGACGCTGGAGGAGCTCGACTCGCTCGCGGCGAGCGACCTGCCGGTGCTCATCGCGGGCGAATCGGGCGTCGGTAAAGAGCTGCTCGCGCGCCGGCTCCACGTGCGCTCGGCGCGGCGCGCGGCGCCCTTCGTCGCCATCAACTGCGCGGCGCTGCCGCGGGATCTGCTCGAGGCGGAGCTCTTCGGCATCGAGCGCGGCGTGGCCACCGGCGTCGAGCCGCGGCCGGGTCGCTTCGTGCTCGCGGACGGCGGGACGCTGCTTCTCGACGAAGTCGGCGATCTGCCGCTCGACCTGCAGCCGAAGCTGCTGCGCGTCCTCGAGTCGCGCGAGATGCTGCGGCTCGGCGCCGCGCGCCCGATCGCCATCGACGTGCGCCTCGTCTCCGCGACGAACCAGAGGCTGATCGAG